>NZ_PTQW01000016.1 GCF_004343725.1 Treponema sp. J25 | reverse complement strand
GATAGCCCACTTTAAGACGAGTTGCGAAGCCGCCGGGGGAGTAATCGAAACGGGGGGTACCTGCGCCGAAGAAGAGGCCACCGAGATGGTGGCGGAAGCAGAAGAGAAGACCCTGCCGGCGGGGTTTTAACGCTTTCTATGACGGCCCGGCAGAATACACAGAAAAAGCCCCACCAGGGCACCATTGTATGACCCCTCATTAACAAAGGGGGCTCTCTGTTACACCGGGATAACCCCCTTTTTAATGATGATGTTCCCATATTTTACTGTTTCGCCGGTCATAACCACCGCAAAGGCTTTGCGGGCTCGCTCATAGAAGGCAAAGCGTTCCATACGAACGATAGGGGGGGTAGCCGGCCAGTGTTTGTCAATTACCCGCCGGTACGAGGCTTCGACGTCGGGATCCAGATAGTCTCCGGGAACCGGTTGCATCATTACCACGGGGTCTTTCACGTAGGTATCCAGGTTGATAAGGGCAAGAATCCCATCGAGCAACTCAGGAATCCGTAGCCCGTCGGCCCGAATAACCCGGCTGTTTAATGAATCGCCTGTGAAAAAGGCATCTGCCAGTACCAATTCATCTCCGTGGCCCATGCGATACAAAACATTGAGGAGATCTGGTCCGATGACCGGCGAAATACCAATAAGCATACAAAGTTCCTCCTATAAAAAATGATGTGTAACGGTATCGACCCTCCTGGTGACCTACGAAGGGATGTTTTTACATCCCCTGATAATGGGATGCGGGAAATAACTGTGTAGATCCCTGGGAAGTGTTCATTATTGTAAAATGTTTTTCTTCTCACGGAAAGAGAAAACTTTTAGAAAATTTTTACCCTTTTTCAGAGAATTTTCTACATACCGCATAAAAAACCTGACCTATCATACTATCGAGGTTAGGTATGACAGTGCCTTTAGTGCGGATGATCGATATTGATAAACATTTCCCCGGTGTCCAAGCCCTCTCTAAATGTCGGTTTGAATTAGAACGAGGGGAAATCCATGCCCTGGTGGGTGAAAATGGGGCGGGAAAATCAACGCTGATGAAAATTTTAGCGGGGGTGTACCGGAAAGATGGAGGTCGCATAGAAATTGACGGGAAGCCCGTGGAGATCCATTCGACCCGGCAGGCTCAGGAACTGGGCATAAGTATCATCCATCAAGAACTCAATCTCATGAAACATCTTACGGCGGCCCAGAATATCTTTATCGGTCGGGAACGATCACGGCGCGTTCCGTTTCTCACTGATGATCGACGGATTAATAATGAAACCCGAGCTTTATTTGAAAAAATACATCTTTCCTTAGAACCGACGGTAAAGGTAGGAGAGCTCACAGTAGCTAAACAGCAAATGGTAGAAATAGCTAAGGCCCTTTCGTATAACATGCGGGTTCTTATTATGGATGAACCTACCAGTGCCCTCAGTGAAAGCGAAATCGAAGACCTTTTTGCGGTAATGAGAGAATTGAAACAGCAGGGCATCGGTATTGTGTACATTACTCACCGAATGGAAGAAATCAATAGGATCTGCGATCGGGTAACAGTGATGCGGGATGGCCATTACATTGGAACAAATCCTATTTCAGGTATAACCCGTGAACAAATCATTGCTCAGATGGTGGGCCGGGAAATCTACGAAACCGCCCGGAAGGAAGGAATTAAGACTCGGGATGAGGTAGTACTTGAGGTGCGGAACCTTAACCGGGGCAAACAGGTGCGGGATGTTTCTTTTACCTTACACAGGGGAGAGATTCTTGGTTTTGCGGGACTTTTAGGAGCCGGAAGAACCGAAACGGCCCGGGCTATTTTTGGGGCCGATCCTCTGGAATCGGGAGAAATTTTTGTTCGAGGAAAGCATGTCCATATTCGTCATCCCCGGGATGCGGTGGCCTGTGGGATCGGTTATCTTTCCGAAGATCGTAAACAATACGGTCTTGCCCTTTCCCTTAGTGTAGAACAAAACACGGTTATGTCATCGTTACCTCGATTCCTTTCGTGGTTCGGAGTTGTCAATACCCGCCAAACTCGTCGGGCTACCACGGAGTATGTGGAACGACTCAAAACAAAAACTCCTACCATCGATCAGGCGGTACGTAACCTTTCCGGGGGAAATCAACAAAAGGTTATCATCGGGAAATGGCTCCTCCGGGATTGTGACATTTTGATTTTTGATGAGCCTACCAGAGGGATTGATGTGGGCGCAAAAAACGAAATTTACAAATTGTTGAATGAACTGGCCGAACAGGGAAAGTCTATCATCATGATTTCGTCGGAACTTCCGGAGATTCTTCGCATGAGTCATCGTATTGTGGTGATGTGCGAAGGTCGTATTACGGGGGTGCTTGATGCTTCCCAGGCTACTCAAGAAACCATCATGCACTACGCAACTATGCGTTCATAGAGGAGGAAAGCCATGGCAGGCAAAATGAACACGAAAACCCTACAGACTATTCTTGCCTTTGGGAGTCTTATTTTACTTATCATTATTTTTGCAATTGCGTCTCCGAATTTTTTAAAGTTTGAAAATATTATCGGTATCCTTCTTGCAACCTCGGTAAATGGTATTCTTGCCGTCGGAATCACCTTTATTATCATCACCGGGGGTATCGATCTTTCCCTTGGTACGGTGATGACCTTTGGATCGGTAGTGGCAGGAGTTTTTATCTCCTTCTGGAATTTCCCTATACCTCTGGGTGTTATGATGGGAATAATGGCCGGTGGCTTTTGTGGATTCCTGAATGGGGTTGCGGTGGCCCGCCTGAAATTGCCGCCCTTTATTGCGACCCTTGGGATGATGATGATAACCAAAGGTCTTAACCTGGTTCTTTCGGGGACAAAGCCCATTTATTTTGTGGATAAACCGGTGTTTGGGCAAATAGCGGCCTTTCCGGTTCTGGGAATTCCTCTCGGTGTGGTGATCTTTTTTGCCTCCGCCCTTGTTGCGGCTTTTATTCTCTCAAAGACCATTGTAGGCCGCTATACCTATGCTATCGGTTCAAATGAAGAGGCGACCCGGTTATCGGGAATTAACACCGATGCGTGGAAAATTGGGATTTACAGTTTGGGAGGTCTCTTTTTTGGTATCGCGGGAATTGTGATGGCCAGTCGGCTCCAGTCTGCCCAACCCGCCTTGGGGCCCGGTTATGAGTTAGATGCCATTGCTGCAGCAGTAATTGGAGGGGCATCCCTTTCTGGAGGGGAGGGGAATATCCTCGGAACTATTATTGGGGCCTTTATTATTACTGTCCTTACCAATGGGTTGCGTATCCTTTCGGTTCCTCAGGAATGGCAAATGGTGATTACCGGTCTTATTGTTATCAGTTCGGTCTATTTAGACATTCTCAGGAGAAAGGTTCGGTAAGGGGGCTTTCTTCTACGGAGAAGCCCGGGAAAATTTGTCAGAACAAGACGGGAGGCTTTCAGGGAATTTACCTGGGGCCTGCAGTACGGAGGTAGCTATTTCATAGCCGTTGGCTATGGTAGGTATAATCCTTTCCTATAGGGAAAGGAATTCTGAAAAGGGAGGTTTTGTATGAAAAAGCTCATGGTTATAGCGCTGTCCCTCTTTGTGGTTTTAGCGGGAGTCTTTGCGTCCGGGCAAGGAGATAAGCAAAGCGGTACTACCCAACAAAAAGGGACGGTCTATATCCCCCTTATTTCTAAGGGCTTCCAGCATCAATTCTGGCAGGCCGTAAAGAAGGGGGCGGAGAATGCTGCCCGGGATTTAGGAGTCCAGATTACTTTTGAAGGGCCTGAGTCGGAATCCCAGGTAGATAAGCAGATCGAAATGCTCCAGACTGCCCTCGGCAAAAATCCCAAAGCCCTGGGTATTGCGGCCCTTGACAGTAAGGCGGTTATTCCTTTGCTCGTTCAGGCCCAGGCAAAGAAGATCCCCGTTATAGCTTTTGACTCGGGAGTTGATTCGGATATCCCTCTAACCACTGTTTCTACCGACAACATTGTGGCAGCGGGTGTGGCGGCGGATAAACTGGCAGCCGCTATCGGATACAAAGGAAAGGTGGCAATCCTGGTGCATGATCAAACGAGCCGTACTGGGATTGATCGGCGAGATGGTTTCCTGAAGCGGATGAAAGAAAAATATCCCGATATCCAGGTATTGGAGCCCCAGTATGGTGGAGGGGATCATTTAAAATCCACCGAAATAGCTAAAGCGGTTATTAATGGGAACCCAGACCTTAAGGGGTATTTTGGAGCCAATGAAGGGTCGGCTATTGGAATCGTGAATGCGGTGAAGGAACTAAAGATGGAGGGAAAAATTGTCGTGGTTGGTTACGACTCTGGTAAACTCCAGCTTGATGCGATTCGCAGTGGTCTCATGTTAGGGGCGGTCCAACAGAACCCGGTTCTTATGGGGTATAAAACAGTGGAAGCCGCCGTAAAAGCCCTGAAAGGCGAGACCCTTCCCAAACGAATTGATTCTGGGTATGTCTGGGCCGATAAAAGTAATCTCGACACCCCGGAAGTGAAAAACGTAATCTATGAATAGAGGAGTTCTATAGGTTATAAAAGGGTAGTTTTTCTAATAAAAAAGAGGGCCCCCAACTCATAGGGGCCCTCGAGAAGGGTACTGTTGAAAGAGAGGGGTCCCTCTCGTAGGGCCACTTCTCAAAGGTCAGAGCTAAAAAAAGAGCCCTCATCATAGGGGGCTCTTTCAGGCTTTTTTAAAGTAGAAAGAACACTTATTATAGTTTAATGATAATGCCTAACAAGCCGCTTGAGTAATATCCGTAATAACCACCTTCTGTGGTAATCCCTATATTGGGAGTAAAGAAGTAGCTTATACCCGCGGTGCTTCGGAATCCTATTCTAAAGGCACTTTCCGTGTTAGATGGGTATCCATAGCTCCAATTGTAAAATCCCGCTCCTAATCCAATGTAGGTATCTAAATTACGAAGATATTCGAATCCTTCAGGGAAATCAAAGTCTTTTAAACCAAAATGAAGGGTTGCGAAAACACCACCGCCCAGGTACGTATCTCGATAGGCACTATCATAAGCGGAACTCCAGGAATAATACGAAGCTCTCGCGGCAATACCATATGTAAAGGGAAGAAAGTCGCCGATAAGAAATTTCCCTATAATGTACTCGGCACCACCGGCTATATCAATTGCTCCCCAGAGAAAGCCGTAGCCAAGTCCAACGGTAAAAGCAATATCCCCCGTATCAAAAATGGGATTTGGCTTCTTTGGTGGTTGCGGTGAGGTGCTTGTTTTTTTATCTGCGGCGAAAGACATGCTTCCCCAAAGAAAAAATAACGCCCCCAACATAAAAGCAACTTTTTTCATCTGAAACTCCTTATGTTACGGATTTAAAAAAAGATGTAAATCTTTTTATATTGAGTGTAACGCATATTATAATTTTTTCACGTTTTTCTCAGATTATTTACAAAAAAGATTTTTGTTAAATGATAACCGCTTCGCTCTTACGTTAATTTGGGAGATGATAATATGAGAACCGCAGGACGAAACAGGATTGATGGGTTTTTATTGGGTCCTAATCCTAAAGGTTTTTTGTAAAAGACTGACAAATTCTATAAGCAGTGGGTCCGCCGGTCCCTGAAAAGGAATGTCCTGGAATACATCGGCCCGCTCTTGACGAAGCCACTGATACAGACGCCTTGCTTTTTCTGAAGAGGACCCCTGCCCTCCTTCTCCAGAAGGGCCACTTACCATACGAACCATCTGGAGCATCTCCGTATCAGAAAAAACCTTCCATTTCCCCTGGTACGCCACGTGATAGCTTCCGCCCCCGCTCCCTGCTTTTATCTGAAATACCGGCCTGGAGGCTGGGGAATCCTCTTTTTGTTTTGGGGAAGAAGATGACCGCCCTGTCTTTGGACTCACAGGACGTTCTGCCATCCCTTCTGCCAGGGCTTGAAGTTCTGCTACTTTCATATTGTACAGATGAATCCGCCCCTGGTCGAGCAAAAATTGGAGCCCCTCCTCATCAAGCTGTGGGAGTAGTTCCGCCAGTTCTCTAAGAAGGGCCTCTTTTTTGTCCCCCGAAGACTCGGCGAGTTCCTTTTTAATGGCCTTCCCCACCATTTTTAAAAATGCCGGGTCCTTGCGAAGTTGGGGATTTATCTCTTGTTTTTTTCGTGCCATAGCGTCCCTACACGTTTTTCTTTGTCTCTTATTATACCTCTTTTTTTTGTAGTTTTGTAAAGTGGTGCTCATGAAAAGCAAGAAGGTATAGTATACTAAGGGTTATGCATTTCCAGAGCCGGTTGCTTATTACTTATTCCCTTTTTGTGGTCTTTCTTATTATGGGTATTGCCCTGGCTTTTTATTCATATAGTACACACCTATATGAACAGAATGGGATTTCCACCTATGCTCTTATGGCAGAAAAGATGAACCTTCAATTGGATGATACGGTGCGTCCAATGGATTTTATCTCCACGGATATTCTTTCAGATAGTGATTTCAAATCTGCCCTTTCTTCTTTAGAAGCGATTGATCGAGAAAAGGTGGAAAACAATATCTTTATTGCAGAAGCAATCCGGACTATCCGGAATACCATCATGCGGTATTCGATCCTTCGTCATTTTTATGGAGTAGTGGTTTTTAACCAGCGGGGAGATTTCTTTTCGAGTAATTTTCTCCAGCATACCCAATCTTCTATAGATCCCGCACGGCTGGAGAAGATTGAGTGGCTTCGGGAAGCACAGATAGCAGGAGGCCGAGGTATCATCTGGCGACCCTATGAAGATCCCTGGGGAAAGAATGTCTCGGAACGGGTTTTTAGTTTTGTCCGGGCTATTCCTGGAACAGAAGGGGAAGCAGGGTTTTTAGAGGTACAACGTTCCTATGCTGATCTGGAACGGATTTTTTCTTTGCCCGACACTCGGTATGCTTCTGTACTCGCCCTTTTACCGGCTGGGACCATTTTTTATCAGAGCCAGGATATCTTATCTGTTGATTGGTATCGCAATGTCATCTCCCATGAGTATGATCGACCTTCTTTTCTGGAGAATCCCGTTACCCATGAGGAAGAACTAGTGCTTCATCATCGATCTAGTTATACGGGTATTACCGTGATAGTGATTCTGAATAAAAGGCTTTTTTTACAACCCCTTCTGGGACTTCGATGGATGATTGGGGGGCTTGCGTTTATACTGGTCCTCATTGCGTTTGTATTTAATTACATATCTTCTCGTAGACTCACGGAGCCCCTTCGCCTTATTATCTCTCGAATTGAAGAAACCGATCTGGGGTCCCTACCGGAAACATCAAAGAAGGCGCCTATTAACCATTCCCACGATGAAATTATTGCTCTTGACCGGGCATTCCGGGAGTTAACTGCTCGCTTAGATGGGGCGTTGCAAAAGGAAATAGAATCCCGTACAGCCTGGATACAGGCCCAGATGGATGCTCTCCAGGCTCAAATTAACCCTCATTTCATTTATAATCTTTTAACGGTTATTGCGAGCAAGGGGCTGGAAGTAGGAAGTAGGGATATCGTAGCCATTTGTGAAAGTCTTGCAGGAATGCTGCGATATGCGACGGATACCCAGGAACGGATTGTTACGTTGCTCCAGGAAGTTGATCATGTAAGTAATTATCTATACCTTATGAAACAGCGATATGAAAAGAACCTGGAATTTTCTATCCAGATAGAACCGGCGGTAGAGCAGGTGCAGTTACCCCGTATGAGTCTCCAGCAATTCGTAGAAAATGCCCTTAATCATGGGTTCCAAAAAGTCCAACGGGTTCGGCACGTTTCAGTAAAAGCCTATCAAAAGGTATATCAGGGAGAGCCCTATTGGTGTGTAGAAATACAAGATAATGGACAGGGGATCGACCAGGATACTCTTCAAAATATTGATGAAAAAATTGCTTCAATTCGACAGACAGTGGATTTTCAGGGGATTTCCCAGGGACAGCGGATTGGTTCTATGGGTATAATAAACACCTATGTGCGGCTCTACCTTTATTTTGGTAATTATTTAATGTGGCGTATTATGTCTGAACCGGATAAAGGATGCTGTGTGACCATCGGAGGACCGCTGGAGTATGGGAAAAAAGTATAGCATAGTGATAATAGAAGATGAACCGGCGGCAACTCGCTATCTTACTACTCTAATAGGAGAATATTGTCCTGATTTCTCTGTTGTTGGAAATGCGGAAAATGGTGAAACAGGTATTCAACTCGTAGCTTCACTACAGCCGGACCTCGTGATTTCTGATATTCGTATGCCTGTTATGGATGGGATTGAGGTTGCTCGGCGTCTTACCGAAAGTTATCCGGATATTCCCCTCATTATTCTTTCAGGGTATAGCGATTTTGAATATGCCCGACAGGTTATTCATACGAGTGTGGTAGAGTATCTTTTAAAACCTATTGCGATACAAACACTCAAGGATGTGTTGGGCCGTATTAAAGAAAACCTAGATATTACTCAAAGACGTAAACAGTGGAATTATCTTCGTTCTCTTATAAGAGGGAATGATCCTATCCCCCGTGAGCCAAGTTGTGAATACTGGCTAGCCCTCGTCTGGCTCGGTGGTACAAAGACACTATATGGGGGTAGCGAAGAATCGAATGTGTTGCAATCACAAAATAAGATTAATGGAGAAGGAGATGGCGCTCAAAATTTGAATGGCGGCGGTTTTCCTCATTCTTTTATATTGTCGGGAAGGAAATCCCAGGAATATGTTATTCTTTCAGAGAAGGAAAGCTGTTCCTTTAATGAACATATGCAGCATCTTATAGAAGGTGTGTCAGAGGCTCCGTATTATACGATCTATTGTCCTCAGCAAGCAGTAAAAGAGGCGGCGTTGTATGAACAAATAAAAACGATGTACGCCATCGTGGATAGAATAGTAATTTTAGGCAAAAAACAAATTTTTCACGAGCCCCCGTCAGATTTCTCTTATCATTCAGTACCTGATGGTAAGGTATGGCTCTATTTGATTCAAACCGGCCAGGTTGATAATGCTCAGAGGGAATTAGAGCGGATCCTGGGTATAATGGAACAAGAAGAATGGCGGCTTTTTGAGGTAAGATCCTATTTTAATCATCTTTTTTCTCGACTGTTTACAGAACTTTCACAGCCGGTGAATTTCTTATATCCCCAATTTACCTATAACTTTGAAACTATCCTTGCTGAATCGGCCAATTATACCGAATTAGGCAAACAACTGATGGCCCTTGTTGAGCAGCTATATGTGGCCTTGAACAAATCTAAATCTAACTCTGGAATGCCACCGGTGTTTCAGGAGATTTTACGATATTTGGAGGGTCACTATCATCAGGATGTTTCCCTGTCGGTTTTGGCGGAACGGTTTCGTATCTCCACCTCATATATCACCAAGCTATTCAAAAAATACACAGGCCAGACACTTATGGAATATATAACCTACAAAAGAATTGCCCGGGCGGTTGAACTCTTCGCTGTCCATCCCGAGCTTTCTGTGAAAGAAGTGGCCGCCCTTGTAGGATTCGAGGATCAATGTTATTTTAGCCGGGTCTTTAAAAAAATAACCGGCAAGAGTCCGAGTGAAGGAGGGGCTTCATCCTAGCGTTCCTGTGTACCCAGTAACTGGTAAGGGGTTTCTGATGGACTAGCACATTGTTGCTGGCGGAGATTTTTTATGTCCTGGAGAGGGGTTGCCTTAAAAAGACGCTTATATTCTCGATTAAATTGGGAGGGACTTTCGTAACCCACCTTGTACGATGCACTTGCCGCATCGTAGTGCTCCGCTAACATGAGACGACGGGCTTCCTGAAGTCGTAGATATTTCTGGTATTGCAGGGGGCTCATACAGGTGAGCTTTCGAAAATACTGATAAAAAGAGGAAACACTCATCTGACAATATGAAGCGAGTTCTTCCATTCTGAATTTACGATTAAAATTTTTCTTAAGCCAATCGATAGCCCGGGCTACATGGTATCCCTGATGTCCTGCAAGGGCTATCTGGCGAACGTAGGCCCCCTGTTTGGAACTTAAAAGTCGATAGGTAATTTCCCGTTCAATGAGAGGGGCAAGCACAGGAATATGTTCCGGTTCATCAAGGAGTTCAATGAGTCGAAGAAGGGCTTCTAAAAGAGGTTTGTTTACTTCCGTAACATTAATTGGAGAAGTGGGTTGCCCTACTGTTACGGATGGTTGGCTTTCCATTATTAATTCAGCGATGATACGATGTTCTAATTTTAAGGAAAGACTAAGATAGGGTTGTTCTTTGCTTGCCTCTATAATTTCAGCAATGATGGGAAGATCCAGGGCAGTAATGAGGAACCGGTGGGGATTATAGACCAATACAGTATTGCCGTGTAATACCTGTTTTGCTCCTTGCACAATATAGCAGAGGCTTGGTTCGATAATATGAGTTCGGGGACCTCCTGGTTCTTGCTGACGAAAAAATGAGAGATTCTTGATTCTGGTTTGATACGGTCCACAGTTTGGGGTCCATCGATTTATTAGTTCAAAAAGTCGTCTTTTCAGATACTCTAGGTCGTCTTTCTGCTTATCGTTGCTATTATTCATAGTTTATGTTTCCTCGGTAATACGTAGTTCATAGAAAATTAGGCAATAAAAATATAGAAAATATGCATAATACTAACAAGAAATGTAGTATTATGCAATCAACTAATAGGCGAATCTAGAGAATAGGCCTCTAAGGAAAGAGGCTCTAATGAGAAAAAATACAAAAGAGGAGAAAAACAGATATGAACAAGAAGCTATTGGTAGCCTATTTTTCGTGTACGGGCACAACGAAGGGAGTAGCACAAAGGCTCGCTGAAGCGTTGGGGGCTGATCTGTATGCAATTACTCCTGCTCATCCATATACCACTGCAGATCTTGACTGGAGGGATAAAAATAGTCGGAGTACCATAGAAATGAAAGCCCCTTCTTCCCGTCCTGCCATTGTGGGCAAGGTTCCGAACATGAGCGAGTATGACATTGTTTTTGTGGGTTTCCCCATCTGGTGGTACGTAGCACCCACCATTATCAATACCTTTTTGGAAAGCTATGACTTTTCGGGAAAGACCATTATCCTGTTTGCTACTTCCGGGGGAAGTGGTTTCGGGAAAACGGTGGAACGCCTGAAACCGAGTGTTTCAGCCACAACTACTCTGAAAGAAGGAAAGGTTTTTCGCGGTAAGATAGATGCGGCAGAACTGGCTACATGGCTTAAAAGTATCGATTTATAGTAATTTGTAGTAATGAAGAACAGGGCAAAACGGCATTGTATCGGTGGTCTAAAGCCATCGGCGTACCAATCAGGGGGCAAAAACAGGGAGGACAAACGAATGGAATATGCTGTACTTGGAGATTCGGGTATAAAGATATCTCGTCTGTGTGTTGGCTGTATGAGCTTTGGTGATCCGGCAAGTAATTTTCATGCCTGGACGCTAAATGCGGAGGAAAGTGAAAAGATTATTCACCATGCCCTTGAGTTAGGAATCAATTTTTTTGATACCGCCAATGTGTATTCTGCTGGAACGAGTGAAGAATACCTTGGGCGGGCTTTGAAAAAAATGGTTCCCCGGGATCGTGTGGTAATCGCCACAAAGGTGTATTTTAACGAAGGAAAGCTTTCTCGGCAGGCTATTCTGCGAGAAATCGATGGCTCCCTCAAACGACTTGGTACGGATTATGTAGATCTCTATATCATTCATCGTTTCGATTACGAGACTCCTATCGAAGAAACTATGGAAACCCTTCATAGCCTTGTGCAAGCCGGTAAAGTTCGGGCTTTAGGGGCCTCGGCCATGTATGGCTATCAATTTTATGAAATGCAACTTGTTGCAGAAAAACATGGCTGGACGAAATTCGTCTCGATGCAGAACCACTATAACCTTCTGTATCGAGAAGATGAGCGCGAGCTTATTCCTATTTGCAAGAAGCAGAATGTGGCTCTAACACCCTATAGTCCTCTTGCGGCAGGTCGACTTGCTCGTCCTGAGTGGAAAGCTGATAGCAAGCGGAGTCAAACCGATAAAATTGCTGTCTCTAAATATGACGCTACAAAAGATCAGGATTATCCTATAGTCCTGCGAGTGCAGGAACTTGCAGAAAAATATGGGGCAACGATGACCCACATAGCCCTTGCCTGGCTTTTTGCGAAGGGGGTGACAGCCCCGATTATTGGAGCAACCAAACGGGAGCACTTTGATGACGCCGTGGGAGCTTTCAATCTAAAACTTACCGCTGAAGATATAGCTTACTTAGAAGAACCCTATGTTCCACATAAAGTGGTGGGGGCTCTGTAAGTTTTACGATTTCAAGTATATGGAGGGAAAAAACATGCAGATGGTGGTTCTGAACAATGGTGTGGAAATGCCCATACTTGGTTTTGGTGTTTTCCAAATAACTGAGGCAGAGGAGTGTGAACGCTGTGTCTATGACGCCCTTACGGTAGGATACCGGCTTATTGACTATTGACACGGCCGCTTCCTATGGGAACGAAGAAGCGGTGGGTAGGGCGATACAGTGGGCCCTTCGAGAGCACCTTGTTACACGGGAGGATCTGTTTATTACTACAAAACTGTGGATTTCAGATACGGGGTATGAAAAAACCAAGAAGGCCTTTGAAACATCCCTTAAGAAAATCGGGCTTGATTACCTCGACCTTTATTTAATCCATCAGCCTTTTGGTGATGTGTATGGATCCTGGCGAGCGATGGAAGACCTGTACCGGCAAGGCAAAGTCCGAGCGATTGGAGTAAGCAACTTTTACCCGGACCGGCTTGTAGATCTCATTCTTCATAACGAAGTAGTTCCTGCGGTGAATCAGGTAGAAACCCATCCGTTCTGTCAGCAAATTGACAGTCAAAAAATAATGGAAGAATACAAAGTGCAAATAGAATCCTGGGGCCCCTTTGCTGAGGGAAGGAACAACATATTCCAAAATGAAGTGCTGATGTCATTGGCGCAAAAGCATAACAAATCGGTTGCTCAAATTATATTGCGCTGGCTTGTGCAAAGGGGAGTTGTGGCTATTCCAAAGTCAGTACACAAGGAACGGATGGTTGAGAATTTCAATATATTTGATTTTGAGCTCTCTTCAGAGGATATGGGTAAAATCGCGTTGTTGGATAAAAAGGAAAGTGCCTTCTTTTCGCATAGGGACCCTGAAGTTGTAAAGTGGCTTTCCTTAAGGAAATGAAATTCTGAGGGGGGCCCCCTTTATAGTTGTTTAATATCTAGTTGGAGGTATTCAAATGAGAATTCCGCCAGTAGTTAGTCTGGCTTTGTTCATAACTTTACTTATTGTTGCCTGCGGTAGTACAGAAGCACCTTCAGCAAAATCGGTGGGGGGAAACACAGCTGTCACAGAAAGAGAGTATAAGAATAACCAGAAAATAAATCATAAGCTTATAATCCCGAAGCAGATAGAAGAAATTCCTGATGAGTATTTTAAAGCCTCAAATCAGCCTGGAACATTGACGGATTTATATTACGATACTTATGAGTCCTTTTCGTATAATGAAAAATCAAAACCTCTTAAAAAGCATGCGGTTGTATATCTCCCCTATGGCTATAGTAAGAATCAAAGATACGATGTGTTCTATCTGATGCATGGCGGGTGGGGCGATGAAACCACGATGCTCGGAACTCCGGCTAAACCATTCTCCTTTAAAAACGTCATTGACAATGCAATTGCCGCAGGCGAGATCAAACCGCTCATCATCGTGTGCCCGACATATAACAACACAAACGAAAATGGACTGGATTCTGCCAACTTTTCTCTGGCGATGCAACTGACGAGGAACTATCATAACGAGTTATTACATGATCTGATTCCCGCGATGGAAGGAACGTACAGCACCTATGCCGCAAGCACATCTGCAGAAGATCTTATTGCTTCCCGTGACCACCGGGGGTTCGGCGGATTTTCCATGGGATCGGTCGCAACCTGGCGGACATTCCAATACGGACTTGATTACTTCCGTTATTTTCTGCCGATGAGCTGTGGCACAACTCTGGATGACAAGGAGATATTTGCTGCAGCTCGTGGGCATGATCCGGATGATTATTTTGTCTTTGTGATGACAGGAACCGATGATTTTGCGTACCGCTACGATGAGGCCAGGGTAAACCTGATGAGGTTATCAGTCTATTTTACAGATATTGATGAAAATGCAGACGGAAATTTTGCCTATCGGGTTAAACAGGGGTACTCCCATGACGGGAAAGCGGCGATGGAATACACTTATAACGGAATGAAAGCATTCTGGAACGGAAAAAACAAGACGGAGAATACACAACAGGCAGCCCCAATCCTCGTAAGTAGTGGTCTAACACAAAAAGCATTTACGAGGGATACAAAAATCGAAGACGTAATACAGGATCCGGCTTTCGGAAATTCCGGAAGGCTTCTATTTCCGGTAAATAAAAGGTACTACAGCGGGGATACTCTTGGAAAACTCGCCCTTACGTGGTATGGCATCAATCCGGACAGAACAGTAGAAATTGTAAATTACTTTAAAAAACGCGCCGAATCAGGAGATACTATTTTCTATGATATTTATTCGGATGAAGAAAAAGCGCAGGATCCTCGCAAAAAGGATACGGGGCTGTTCTTTTTCCGCGGCAATAAAGGCGCAAAAACAGCAATTGTCAATGCAGGCGGGGGATTTGTTTTTGTCGGCGCCATGCATGATAGTTTTCCGCATGCTCTTGAACTCAGCAAAAAAGGGTATAACGCATTTGCCTTAATTTACCGGCCTGGGGCGCAGACAGCCTGTGAGGACCTGGCGCGGGCAATTGCATTTCTACATGAGAACGCAGGCAGACTCGGAATAGACATGCGCGATTATTCCCTTTGGGGTGGCTCCGCCGGCGCCCGAATGGCCGCCTGGCTTGGAAGCTACGGGACAGAACGTTTTGGAGAGGCGAGATACCCCCGTCCAGCGGCGGTCATCATGCAGTATACTGCCCTATCAGAAGTAACGGGGCAGGAACCGCCGACCTTTGCGTGCGTGGGAACGAATGACGGGATTGCACCGTATACCATTATGGAAGAGAGAATCAACAGGATTAAAGCAAACGGCACCGATGCGGAAATCCGGGTATTCTCTGGGCTTCCCCACGGGTTTGGCCTTGGTGAAGGAACCGTCGCAGAAGGCTGGATAAATGATGCTATACAATTTTGGGAAAAACACATGACACAATAAGGAGCAGGTCTTTATGAAAAAAATAAATTTATTCAATCTTTTGTTGATAGGAGCCATGTTATTTGCATTGGCAGCTTGCAGCCAACAATTCCAGCAACACTCCAACGCACCTTCCCAGAGTCAGGAGACACAAATGTCTGACAACAATACGGAAACTAAGAAGCCGGAAAATTCTCAATCTGCAACCATAAAAGATTATGATAGCGAGTACCCCTCTCTATACTCAAACCAGTCAAAATCGGCATAGGCGTGCCGGTTCAGGGTGTCCACGCAGGCAATCCCCACAAAGGTTCCTGTAAACTCGCCGGTGGTACAATACTCGTCAGAGAGGACCGATACATCAAAAATGGAACCCAGGTTATGCCATACTGATTTTTCTACATTATCTTCTGCACTCCGAGCCTGGGTCCAGAAAAAACGGAGTTCCCGATCATGGACTGTGAGCCGTAAATAGAGGACCTTCCCTTCCTCAATAAAGGGGCCTTCGGTTTCTTTGCGTTGACCGTTTTCTATCTGAGTGAGCATAAGCTGGGGTGGGGCTTCTGGAATAAGTCGTGTAAGACGAAGAAAAAAATGGTTCATATTATCATAGTAAATCACTATTCCCGCCGAATGCCGAAAATCGGTGGGTATAAATTCCATAGCACAGCGGACGTCCGCCTGAATCGATATAAGCCGCCGTGCAACGAGGGCCACTTCGTCAAGAGAACATAGGGATTGCCGGCCAAATATCCTCAGATACCCAGGTCGCTCGGTTAAAGAAGCAAAACGTTTCCAGGAACAACGGGGACTTACAAACTGAATATCACAACTGCTCTCAAAATCTTCCCGTTCTCTCTTAATCCTTTTGGCCGATTGCTTACCTGTCTCTTGATAGAGAATGTGATCCGCATCTTCTTCCGGTTCTTCTACGAAGAGATCTGGTAATTTTCCCCCTTTTTTTCGGAGCCAGCCATCATTGGTCCAGTACATACGTTGGAGAGCCGTTTCTCTCCCCAGGGTACACCGAAGTTCCGGTGTAAAAGGGCGAGCGCATAAGTGGGCTAGGTACACCTTCCCATCAGGAGTTTCTACTATAGAACCATGGCCTGTTTTTTGCAAAAATGCCTTCGGGTTATACTGGTGCGGTTTAAGATAGTAGTCGTTATCCAATTCATCAAAATCTTCAGAGGCACTGAGGATAGGATTTTCTGGATCTCCTTCGTAGGGCCCCCAGATCGAAACAGAGCGCCCTAGGGTAACACAATGCCCATAACCAGTACCGCCTTCAGCAAGAAGCAGGTAGTAGAGTCCTTTGTATTTATAGATATGGGGCCCTTCGATGCAGCCCCGACGGGTAAATCCATTTGAGATTCGCTTTAAGGGACCTATCATCTGCTGCGTAGATCCATCGTACTCCTGTAGAACTATGGCTCCTGGACGTCCTGGCCCATTCCGGAGTTCCCATTCCAGACACACCACATATTGCCGGCCATCATCATCATGAAAGAAAGAGGGATCAAAGCCCACTGAATGGAGATAGATTAGTCCAGACCAGGGGCCATAAATTGATGGTGCGGTAAGTACGAAATTATCCACATCAAAATTGCGAGCATTATGGGAATACATAAGTGAAAAAGTTACATAAAATAGTTTCTGCTTGTGGTTGTAGGTGAGACAAGGTGCCCAGACCCCCTTTGCCGAAGGAAGTCTTTTCAGGTTTAAAATCGTATCATCCTGGATCACGTGGGTTATAAGTTCCCAATCTTTTAGGTTAGTTGAATGGTAGATAGCAATTGCAGGAAACCATTCAAAAGTTGATGTGGCAATGTAATAATCCGTGTTTACCCGCAAAATGGAAGGGTCAGGGTTGAAACCAGGTAATATGGGATTTATGATCATAGTATTGTCCTTTATCTAACTCTTTAATAAGGTTTCTTCACATGAGCTTCCCGGTCCTCTTGATGTTATCCCCTAAAAGGACGTGCCGTTGTCACTGCTTTGGGGTGTATTCATGAGGACCGGGACAACCAATTTTATCGTGAATGTATTCTAAAGCCGTTTTTACGGATAACCTGTCGAAAAAAATAGGCACTATCTTTGGGTATTCGGTGGAGATTGTCTGTGTAATCTACGAATACGAGACCAAAACGCTTGGAAAAACCAAAGGCCCATTCATAATTATCAAGCAAGGACCACACAAAAAATCCTTTGCACTGGCAGCCTTCTGTAATAGCCTGATAGGCAGCAGAAAAATGTCGTCGCAGGTAATCTACCCGCACGGGGTCATGAACACAACCATCATCGCTTATCTCATCCAGGGTGGTAGTTCCGTTTTCGGTTATATACACCGGAGGATTCCCGTACTCATCCCTAATACGGCACAGGGTATGGTAGAGCCCTTCTGGCCAGTCTTCGAATTCTTCAAATTCAGCTCGAGGAGTATGAGATCGATATGTTTGGCTAGCTTGGATAAAAGGATTTTTCGGATCATAGTGTACAAGACGGCGGGTATAATAGTTGAGTCCTAAAAAATCGGTGGGAGTACTGATAAGTTTCATATCGTCTTGCCGAATCTCTGGTACCAGGGGGCCGAACCATTTCAGCATGTCCTCTGGGTAAGATCCTTTGTAAATGCTGTCCATGAACCAGCGATTGTAAGCCCCATCCCAACGATGGGCCGCAGCCCGATCCGCTTCGGTATTGGTTGCTGGTTCTATCCATGCCAGGTTGTTGACAATACCAACCATGCTGTCTCGCACATTGGTTTTAACAATTCTACTTCCCATACCATGGCCGAGTAGCATACCGTGAGCCACCGCCAGGGTGGTTTGAATATCCTTAAGTCCCGGAGCATGGACACCCAGGAGATTCCCACAAATGGAGGCCACCCAGGGTTCATTAAAGGTCATCCAGTGTTTTACCCTATCTCCCAAACTTCGGGTAACCTGATCAACATATTCAGCAAAAGCGGCTACCGTGTCCCTATTTGTCCAGCCTCCCCGATCCTGCAATGCCTGGGGAAGATCCCAATGGTATAGGGTTATCCATGGCTTAATATTTGCGGAAAGGAGACTATCCACAAGGCGATTGTAAAAATCAAGGCCCCGCTGTTCCACACGGCCTCGCCCTTCGGGAAATATCCGAGACCAGGAGAGGGACATTCGATAATTGTGAATTCCAAGAAATCGCATTAACTCTATATCTTCTTGGTATCGGTGATAATGATCTACTGCTACGTTTCCCGGTTGGTTATCCGCAATATTGGAACTACTTTGCGAAAAGGTATCCCAAATAGAGGGGCCCCTTCCGTCTTCGTTCCAGGCTCCTTCTATTTGATACGCTGCCGTTGCGACGCCCCATATAAAATCCGTTGGGAATTGTAAAAATGCTTCATACATGTGAGGCCCTCCTTTGTTAACCCTTTACTGCCCCTGCGGTAACCCCCGCCAGAATCCAGCGATTAAAAATAAAATATAAAACGAGGGGAGGAAGCGCTACCAATGTCATACAGGCAAATTGGACTGCGTAGTCCGCAGAATATTCTCCCTGAAATCGAATAATTGAAAAAGGCAGGGTACGTTTAATTTCTGATGCCAGGTAGGTATTGGCCATGATAAATTCATTCCAATGATTTAAAAAAGTCTGGACGCCAACGGTGGCAAAACCAGTAGCGGTCATGGGAGCGATAATCTGACTTAAGATTCGACCATAACCTGCACCGTCCATGAAGGCGGATTCTTCCATTGATTTCGGAATTCCCGCAAGCAGCCCTGAAAAAACGATGGTATTAAAAGAAAGACTAAAGGCCACATAAGAAATGATGAGACCAAGATGGGTGTCGATTAGCCCAAAAAAACGATACCAGATAAAATTGGGGAGGAGGGTTGTATGGATAGGAATTGTGAGGCCGATGGTCACAAAAAACCAGGCAAGGGGTTTCAGTTTCCATTCCATTCTGGTACATGCATAGGCGAGCCCAAAGGAAAGCAGGGTAGCCCCAGTTACCGAGGGAATGACAATTTTAAGGGTGTTAAATAAATAGACAGGAATTTTCCCATCCTTCCATGCCCGCAGGTAATTTTGCCATTGGGGCGCTGTAGGGAATTTAAAAAGTTCTGGTCCGAACAGATCCCCCGATTTTTGTAACGAGTATGATGCTACCCAAAGTAAGGGGAAGAGCTGGGCAATGACTAACCCTCCTAAAATAATCCATAACAAACTGGTATATAGGGTTTTCCTTGCTCTATATGAATCATTACGGGTATTCATGCTTATTCCTCTTGATTTGACCATGTGGTAAAGATTTTCTGGATGATTATGGTGATCATCACTGCAATAACCACAAAAAGTACCGAAATCGCATTCCCATAACCGTATTCAGAATACTTAAATGCCTTTTGATAGAGATACACCGCGATAAATTGGGTATAATTACCGGGTCCGCCTTCTGTGGAAAGGTAAATCATCTCCATTTGTTTAAAAGAGGAAATAACGTCGATAACGATCACCGATTGAATCACAGGAAAGAGATAGGGAATAATAATGTGGATAAAGGTTTGCCAGCGGCTAGCCCCATCTACTTTGGCAGCCTCTTCAAGTTCTGCAGGAACCGTGACAAGGCCGGAATAGTAAAATAGAAGGGCCCATCCAAACCCTTGCCATATCATGATCCAGATTACGGACCCGAGTGCTGTCCTGGGATCACTGAGCCACGCTACAGTAAAGTCCTGAAATCCAAGGGCATGAATTAGTTTATTTAGTATGCCGTAGGTGGGATTAAAAATATTGACCCAAAGTTTGGTTACTACGACAAGACTTAATGTGGCAGGAACAAAATAAATCGTGCGAAGCAGCCGCGACGTCTTTTCTGGTAGTTTTGTCAGTGCCGCTGCGAGCAAAAAGGCTACAGGATTTTGAATGAATACGGTTACTAAAATTAAAATACTCACATTAAGAAGTGATCGCCAGAATGTTCCGTCTTGCAGAATAAGTTCGCGAAAATTTTCTAGGCCGACAAACTTGATTGTCCCAAAGCCAGACCATTTCATAAAACTGAAATAAAGGCTTACCAAGAGTGGTGCTGCTATAGCGAAGAACATTACCGTGAGCGGCGGTATCACCAGAAGGGCAATTGTAGTTTTATTATGAAATAGGGATTTCACGTACTGGATCTCCTTCCTTATCAACTATTCCTAAACCCAAAGGCCTTAGGAACAGTACGTGTTTATTGGGATTTTATAAGGCACTTTCAGAACTTTGATGGGTTATCTGAAAGTGCCTCCTTACAATTTAGGCTTAAGTAATACTCGTAAGGTTCTTATTCTTTCGCGGCCTTCTCTGCAGCCGCATCGAGCTGAGCACAGAGAGCTTCAGGCTCTATGATACCCGCAAAAAGCTGTCGCATGAGATCCTGATGGGTTTCTTTAAAAGCTGGAGTTGATCGATCAAGTCCCGGTGTGCCGGATGTGGAGGTTGCTTCCGAAGCAATCTGAAGTAATTTTTTAGCAACCACCGTATCGGAAGGTCGAGCGGTTACCTTCTGAGCAGGAAAACAAGCCTGAGCTTCCCATGCGTATACGGGAAATTTCTGCGCGTACAATTTTAGATATTCAAGGGCCAGAGCTTTATTCTTGCTTTTTGCATTCACGATGTAATTACCACCATACCATGCCTGCAGGTCGTCTGCTTTCCCCTTACCCCCTGTGACGACAGGGAATTTAATTACGTCCAGATTATCCCGGAATGTCTGGGGAAAGTTGGGATCGGTTGCAAGGGACATTTCCCAGGATCCCATCAGGTACATGGCGGCCCGTTCTTGACCAAAGAGATTTCGGGCAGCTCCATAGTCGGTTGTAATGAGATCCGCTTGGAATACTCCAGCTTTTACCAGGTTCTGGATATACTTGGCGGTTTTCACGAAGTTTTCGTCCGTAAATTTGGCTTTTCTGGTTATTGCCCGATCCACTGGCTCAAAGGAACCAGAAATTCGTTGTTGGATATTATCAAAGGTGATGCTCAGGGGCCAGCCATCCTTACCATCAGTGGTGATAGGAATAATACCCTTTGCTTTGAATTTAGGAACCGCTGCAATGATATCTTCCCAGCTTGTGGGGAGGGGAACCCCCGCTTCCTTAAAAAGTCGTTTATTGACATATAATACCCACAGATCTGCTGATACAGGGATACCATACAACTTGCCGTTATACATATTGCCTTCGAGAGAACCTGCCATATATCCGTATTGTTTAAAAGTATTCAGATCTAGCGGTTCTACAAACCCTCCATCCACCAGAGGCTTCAATAGGGTTGAGAAGCTCCAGTATTTCATGACATCGGGTAGCTGGTTGGCGGTTGCATAAATCTTTACCTTTTCTTGCCACGCCTGATCCTGGTAGCTTTCGGTTACAATCTGCACATTCGGATGCGCCGCTTTGAAGTCTGCATTAATTTTTTCGATTACCGCTCCCCAACCTGTCGTTCTGTCCGGAATGTTATCCCCCATTTTCAAAACGACGGTTTCTTTGGTTGGTCGTGATTCTGTTGTTCCGCTGGCAAACACAATACTTCCCATTACCAGGCTGATACAGAGGGTAAAAAATCCTATCTTCTTTACCATAAAGTTCCTCCTGTCCTTTAGTTTTTGGGCATACGCCCCATGCATACATGCATGTTTAGTATGAATCCAGTTCTACAGGAGG
Organism: Treponema sp. J25; assembly: GCF_004343725.1. Lineage (NCBI taxonomy): Bacteria > Pseudomonadati > Spirochaetota > Spirochaetia > Treponematales > Treponemataceae > Treponema > Treponema sp. J25. Next base: position 71,580 of record NZ_PTQW01000016.1, on the reverse strand, counting down.
TCCATGACGGCTGTTCCGATTTATTGACCGAATTTACGAGGATTTGTACCGGTTATTCGTTTAAAAACCCTGCAAAAGGTTTCAACATTCTCAAAACCTGTCTGTTCGGCTATTTCATATATTTTTAGATCCGTTGTAGCCAATAACTGTTTAGCCGCTTCTATACGTATCTTTGCAATATATGATGAAAGGGATTCGCCCGTTTCCCTCCCGTATTCCCAACTCAAATGATTTTTACTTACCCCCACATATTGGGCGATCTCCTGTAAATTAAGGGAGGGGTCCCGGTAATGTTCACGTATGTATCGCCGAGCCCGAACGACGAGCTTACTAAAAGACGACATTCGTTCTTCTATCTTAAGGTAAGCTTCCCGCAATGAATACCAACTCTCAAGAGGGTCGCTCTGGTGGATTTCAAATTCCATATCCAGATACTGGTATGCAGAACGGGTAAAATATTCTATAAACTGATTCTTTTTTCCTGTTGTGGTAGTGAGAACTAAATATCGTTCAAAGGAGAGGCTGAATACCTCTCCTTGAGTAACCTTTGCAAGGGCTTGTCTGGTCAAATCGAGAACAATTCGCTCAAAGGCCCCCACATCATCTTTGTATCGATCTTTTATCAACTGTATGTCGATCGGTCGTATGACAAAGAGGGTAGAAGGCAGGGAAATACCCAACTTTTTTAAAATTGATTCATCATCAAATGCTGGGATTGTACCAGTTACAAGGCTGCGGAACAATTCTTGCCGTTCCTGCTGCCGCCGGTTAGTTTCTGTGATGCCAATAGATCTTCCAGGGGTATTTGAAAAAAGCTGGTTTAAGACCGACTTCAGTCGCCCTTCATCCATTTCGCTCTTCAAAATATAATCAAATGCCCCTGCCTTAAAGGCCCGGCGGGCAAAATCAAAGGTATCAAAGGCGCTTAAAAAAAGAATTGGGATTTTGCTGCCCCGATGGTAAAGAGTTTCTGCTAATGCAAGTCCATCCATGACCGGCATATCTACATCGGCGATAATCGCATCGATGTCATGGTGAGTTTCTAATATTTCTAGGGTCTCCCTGCCGTTTGAAGCTTCGTAAGCGAATTCAATATTGTGGATCTGCCAATCTTCGAGGTTGCGGATAAAAAGACGGATGAGTGGTTCGTCATCAACAAGGAGAAGCCGTTTCATTGGTTTTCCACAGAAAGGAGAGGTATAAGTATTTTCACAAGAGTCCCTTCTCCTGGCCAGCTTTCAATACTTACATCACAAGGAGGTTCGTAACTTAAAACAACCCGACGTCGGATGTTGTATAGACCAATCTTGTTAAGTCCTCGTTTCCCATCTTTTTGTAAGGCAAAGAGTTCTTCTTGTTTTTCGAAGGGAATACCGTTGCCATCGTCCTGGACGGTGATCAAAAGATAAGGGTCATTTCTCGTGATTGAGAGAACAATGTTTCCGGTATTTCTTCCCCGCATACCATGTAATATTGCATTTTCTATTAAAGGCTGGATTAACATAGTTGGGATTCCAATCCCTTGGAAATCCCCTTTCGTTTGTACTTCATAAGTAAAGGTATCACCAAATCGTACCCTCATGATGTACACATAACTTTCAAGGTTCTTCAGTTCCCGTTCTATTGGTACTATTGTCCCTTCTTCGAGCAGCGTTTCCTGTACTACCCGAATCAGCGCGGTGGTCATTTTTTTAATGGGTTCTACCTTTGCAAGACTGGCCATCATATTGATAGATGTCAGGGTATTGCAGATGAAATGCGGATTTAGCTGAAAGCGAAGGGCTTCTATTTCGAGACGGGCCTTTTCTTTTTGTTCTTGCATGATTCTTTTTGTTAGTTCATCTATCCGATTTACCATGCTGTTAAAACTGGACCCCAGTTCTCTGAATTCTTCTGGACCCGTTTCCTGCACTCGGACAGAAAAATTCCCTCCCGCGAATTCTTCCATCTGCAGAATTACCGCCCGGAGGGGTTTGATGATATCTGAGAAAAAGGCACGACTGTAAAAACCAAACAGGAGTGCAATTAAGAAGAGGGCCCCCAGTACCCAACGCATCATGATATCTACCCGATGAGTTACAAAGTGTATGGGGATTACTTCGGCAAAAAGCCAACCCGTGTGTTCTATCGGTGATTCAATAACGATATGGCTTTTAGTATACCCTGCCTTGACGATTTCATAGGGTTGATTATATAGGGCTTTATTGTCTGAAAGGATCACCTTATTTTGCGTATTCACCAGAATCCTTGTGGCGCCGTTCTGTTGACCAGAAAATAAAAAACTATCGAGAAGTGGTACTCGGAATGAAACGAGAATAGCGGAAATACTGGAATTTTTCTTATCTGCTAGTCGTGGGCGCACTACCATGGATAAAACCGGAGGTTTTTCTATCGCCCCTGGTAGAGCTGAAACAGTATCTAGGGGCCAGACTTCACCGTCGGTTCGACGAGGATCCATACAGACTTCCCGGATTGTTTCATAATCAATTGTATCGCTCGGATAATTGCTATATTGAAAGTGTCCTCCGTCTTTAAAAAAGAGAAAAACCGAACCTATCCTGCTTGTGATGCGAAAAAACCAGGAAATACTTTTTTCTATGCCCCGAGCAGCAAGATATTTCTGTTCGGAATTTTGGGGATAGAGAAATTGCCTTACCTGTTCTTGGAGTATTTCGTCATTCATCAACGCTGAGGTAAAGAGTGCAAAATTCATTGCTTCCGTATCAAGATTTTGAGCAGTTCTTGTGACCGCTTCAGATGTTTGTTGCTGGGCAATACGGATCAGTTCGATCCTAAAAATAAAAGAGATAAATAGAAGCACAAGAGCTACTGGAAGGGCCACTAGAAAAATAAAAGCTACGGTGTGCTGATATAGTACTGTTTTCCTGCCCATACACTTGCTCCCTGTTTATGCATCCTAGGAGTGCCCCTTGTTGTTGTCAAGGCGAAGGCCCCCTATTTTACTATCTCTCTTTTGCTTCCTTGTCATCATTTTTATTCTTAGGAAACGATTTCATTTCCCCTTCAATCTCTGAGATAACCTTTTTTTGAAGGCCTGTAAGTTCTTCGTAATATTTTTTTACCTGGCCGTAGAACTTTCCTGCGATTCGAAAGATTTTCGGAATATCTTCGGGACGAATAAAAATAAGGGTTATCACAAAAATAACGAGAACTTCGGGAAGCCCAATGTTAAACATCACAATACCCCTTTGTTTATCTCAGAGTAGACGCCTGGGGTTTTTCCCCCAGTCGAAATATTTTGGCCACCAGAATCGTAAGGAAATAGAGCAGCAAGAGGGGAAGGGCAATCAGACATTGACTTACGGGATCCACCGAAGGGGTGATGATGGCGGCGATGATAAAAATAAGAACGATGATATAGCGGCTTGCCTTAAAGAGGGCGCGCCGTTCCAATATCCCTGTACCTAAAAGAAAGAGCAATAAGAGGGGGGTCTGAAAAACGAGGATGGTCCAAAAAATAAAGGAAACCACATACGAAATGTTTTGTCTAAGATTTAAAAGGATACCCACACTATTTGGAAGAAAGGGGGGAGAGCCTAAAAATCGGATAGACCAGGGAATGATGTATCGATAGGCTAAAAAAGCTCCCCCGCAGGCCAACACAAAAGAAACGAGGAGTGCCAGGGTCGCCACGGTTTTCGTTTTCTTGCTCAAGGCGGGAAATATGAACAGAGCCCCATTAATAAGATGAATAGGCAGAGAACATAAGAGGGCGAGGGTAGCGGAAACCTTAAGTTGTACAAGAAACCCCTCCGTTATGGTGGTAACAAAGAGCTTTGTGGAAAGTTCGCTTTTAAGGGGCACAAAAAGGTCGGTAAAAATGGCAATAGCCTGTTCATAGTATACGAAGAGAACCACAAAAAAACAGGCGTACACAACAAGAGAGGCGATGATCCGTCGCCGTAATTCTTCCAGGTGCTCAAGAAAGCTCATCTCTTTTTGAGGGTTTTGTTTGCTCATAGGCGACCTTTAATTAGTTCAAAATTCTATGTGTTTCCTTCCCACAGAAAATAGTTACCTTACTACTGTGATAGGGGGAAAATAACCATGGGTCCCCATGGTTATAACCTTAGGGGGCGTGTTTGTATTCCCCGGGCCTTAGTTCTTTTCTTTCGGTTCTTCCTTCTCTTCTTTTAGGGCCTTTTCGAATTCCTTCTTGGCTTCCCCCAGGGAACGGGCAAATTTGGGCAGGGCACTGGCCCCAAAAAGAATGAGGACCACAAGGGCGATAACCACCACTTCGTTAAAACCGATCATACCAACCTCCTATAGGTGAGTATACCAGGATAGGGTCAAATTAAAAAGGGAAGAGCCGACCTGGTGGGTCCAGGTAATACGGTGAAGACCTCCCTCTGGTCCGGTAACAGATCCGGGTTGTAGCCCCTGGATTTTTCACGCTGCCCCCTCAATTTAGAAAGGAAAGTCCTCTGTCCCTGGGCTCTGGTTGTTTCCCGCAGGGTCCGCTTCCCCCTCCGGCGATTCTAGATGGGGGTGAGCTTCTTCTGCCAGGGCATGTTCCGTAAGGCCGGAAACCGTGATTGCCTTCGGCTCTGGGGGACACACATGGTGACAGGCCCCGCAGCCAATACAGATAGAACTTGAAAAGACAGGTTCCGGTAAGCCGGTACTGCCTATCATCATGTGTACCGCCCCCGTCGGACAATGTTCAGCGCAGGCCCCGCAGCGGGTTTTATTTTTTATCACGATACACCGTTCCCTGAGGAGCGTAGCGTCCCCGATCTTAATTCGTTTTTTTTCAGGAAGATTTATTTTTTGAAGTGCGCCGGTTGGGCAGACTTCGGAACAGCGCTTACATTCATATTGACAATAGGAAACCCCATAATCAAGCTGGGGAATAAAGATGCCTCCCACCCCTAATTTCCCGAGGGATGGTTGTATTATCTGAACAGGGCACACCTCCATACAGAGTCCGCAGGCGGTGCAGTGTTCTCTAAGGTGACGAACCGATTGGGCACCGGGGGGAATGATGGGAACCATCGCCCCTGCCGGAATTGCCGCAAAGCCTTCTATCGGTTTCCTAAGCAGCAGGGCTGCCCCCGTTACCCCAAGAATCCCCAGGGACCTCTGGATAAATTCAGCCCGGGTAAGCAGAACCGTCGATGTTCTGCTCTCCCCACTAGGAGAAACTATAGGGATAATACTTCCCTTTTGGTTTGATGACTCCACTACCGGCCGCGAAACCGACGTTCTGCCTGGTGAGGGCCCTCCCGTGGTGATGCTGGTGCCCTTGCCAGGCCCTTTCCTTTCATATCGAAGGGCTTCTACGGGACACTGGACTATACAGGCAATACAATAGGTGCAGCGACTTGTATCCAGCCATTTATGAACTCCGTCGACACAGGAGGCCCTGCACACGGTGGTACAGCGGCCGCAGCGGATACAGCTTGTTTCATCCAACGTAATGTGAAAAAGGGCGTGTTTATTCAAGAAACCAAGCAGGGTCCCCACGGGACAAAGGTTACCACAGAACCATCGACTGGAAAAAAAAGAAAGGCCCAGGATGGCGATGAGAATCCCCAGGGGAACAATGAAAGGGAGGAGCGCTACGGGGGATGTCTCTTGAGCGGGATTGGATCCGGGGAAGACGCCAGGGCTATGACGACTTAATCGGCTAAAAAGGGACCAGGGGTCAAGCCAGCCCGCTACGGCCATAAGCCCGGTGGCTCCTAGAAAAACGGTACCAAGGAGTATCAATCCCCGGAGTAGAGGTACGGCGGCTGTGTATTTTTTTTGTTTTTTGGGTTTTATGAGGAAGATTATATCCTGAAGCGTTCCCAGGGGACACAGAAAAGCGCAATACCAGCGGCCGAAAAGGAACGTGCCGCCGATAAGAAAAAGTAGCCACCCAAGGCCAAGCCACCAGATAAGGTTAAGGCTGAATGTAAAAAATCGTATAACAGAAGGAAAAGCCTGAAGAAAAGAAAGGATGGTAAGAAACCGCTGGGCCGCCATAGCCGAAATGGAAAAGCTGATGATTGCCCCCAGAAGCATTCCCCCGGCGAGCATGCGACGAACCCAGAACACAAAGAGGTTCCTGAAAGAGGTGGAACGGGTGTTCAGGGATTTCATATGGTAATGCGACGAATATCAAGCTGATTAATATCTGCCTTTCCTAAGCCTCGCTCTGCGCCGAGTTTGATGTAATCAAAGCTGGCCGGTTCCTGGCCAAGGACCCGGGCCGAGACCGCATCGATTGCCACGATATCCCGGGAAAGGATCAGCATGTTCTGTTCACTGTAGCGGCTATTGGCGTAGCCCCGGGGTCCTCCAGTAAGCATCACCTTTTCGGCATCCACAATGTTGAGGGTGGGTTTTCGATACAGGCATCCATCGGCGATACACTGATCCAGCCCGAGGCGATGATACTCACCCCGGTCCCATACCATCCCCATAAGATTCTTCATGGCACAGGTCATCCCCGCTCCGGAATGATTCTTTAAGACCGGCACATTGATGAACACATCCGCTTGAAGGATAAGTTCGTGGACGCTCGTTTTTTTTAACCGCACTGCCCCCGGTATAGAAACTTCCTGGTAGTAGGAAGGACTGTCTCCCGGCACCACGATGGCCCCTGCTTGTCGGGCGTAACTTTCTATCTGGGAGAGCCGATACGAGGTTGGTCCATGGTCGCAGGAATGGTCAAACACCCATACTTTGGAAGCCCCGGCGGCAAGACAGTGCTCCACAAGCCGCTGGATCAATACAGGGTTGGTATTCGCAGCGACCCGGGGCTCCTGGCTCCAGCCAATGTTGGGTTTTATCACCACCGTTTGTCCCTTGCGAATAACGGTGCTGAGCCCACCAAATTCCTTCAGGGCCCGATCAAGCCGGGAGACCTGGGTACCTCCCCGTACCGCTATGATATCGGGAATTTTTTCCCCCGGGTTTGACGAAGTGTTTTCCTGTGCCAGAAGATGCTCCGGGAATTGGAGCTTTTTGATAAAGAAAACCCCTACCCCTATAGCGGCACAGCGTTGTAAGAATTCCTTTCGATCCATGTTTCCCTCCCGATCCCAGGGAGAACTCCCTGGGGAATTGTGGGGACTACTACTTGTATAGTATAGCGGATTTTTAAGCTCCATTGTATGCTATTTAGGGATTTTTATTGCCTGATTTTGTAAGGATCGTATTTTCCTGTAGCATTGATAAAAAACTAGGATACAGCTGTAGTAATGATGGGCCAAAAGAGTCCTGTTTTGTCCATAGGGTTGTGTTAATTTCTCCATATCGGGAATAGAATAGGAGGGGTACCCTTGATACTAACATTCGTTCAAAGGAGGATCGTATGAAGAGAATTGTTCGGTATGTGGTGGGTGCCCTACTGAGTATGGGGCTTATAGGGCACGTGGTTGCCAGTGGAGCCGGTGAGCAAGGTGCCCCTGGGAAAACTCCTGCTGCTACTTCTGCAAAGGCCCCGGTGAAGTTGAGTTTGCTGATTGATAATCAATCTCCTACGGAAGGTTTACGGGCCGTAGCCGCAGCGGCGGAGAAAAAATTTAATATCAAGATTGTGTTTAACCTCAGGCCTGGTGGATCAGAGGGGGATAATGTGGTAAAGACTCGCCTTGCCGCGGGTGATATGGATGACCTGTGTGTTTATAACTCTGGTTCCCTCTACATGGCCTTGAACCCTGCAAAACACTTTGTGGATTTAACCGATGAACCCTACATGGCGGACATTCTGGATTCTTTCAAACAGACTGTCTCTGTAAATGGTCGAGTGTATGGCGCTCCAAGTGGAGAATTAACTGCCGGCGGGTGGTTTTATAACAAGAAGGTGTATGCGGAACTTGGTCTTAAGGTACCCAGAACCTGGGCGGAACTCATGGCCAATTGCGAAAAAATAAAAGCCGCAGGGAAAATACCAGTGGTTGCTTCTTATAAGGATGACTGGACATCCCAGCTCATTCTACTTGCGGACTATTACAATGTGCAGGCAAAGTATCCCAAATTTGCGGATGATTATACCGCGGGGAAGGCGAAATTTGCAACCACCCCTATTGCACTCCGGGGTTTTGAGAAATTACAGGAGGTGTACACTAAGGGGTATATTAATAAAGATCCCCTTGCTACAACTTATGAGCAGGCTTTAAAGATGTTGCTTGATGGCCAAGGATGTCACTATCCTATGTTAGCTTTTGCTCTTCCTAATATGCAAGCAATAGATCCTGAAAAGGTGAAAGATATAGGTTTCTTCGGTCAACCTGGAGATGATGTGTCCAACAATGGTTTAACTGTCTGGATCCCTGGTAATATTTCTATCTATAAAGGAAGTAAAAATATTGACGCCGCGAAACAATTTATTCGGTTCTGTCTATCTGTAGAAGGATTTGCCATTTATATGGCAGCTCAAAAGCCAACAGGTCCTTTTGCTGTCAAAGGGATAACATTACCTGATGATATTTTGCCAGCAGTAAAAGATGTGCTTGTTTACGTCAACAACAACAAAACAGCCCCTGCCCTGGAATTCCTTTCTCCCATCAAAGGACCAAACCTTCCCCAGATTTGTGTACAAACCGGTATTGGTATAAAGAGCCCCCTGGAGAGTGCGAAGGAGTATGACCGGGATGTGGAAAAACAGGCGAAGCAGTTAGGTCTGCCTGGCTGGTAAAAAATGAGGGCTGTTGCCTTTCAGGGCGGCAGCCCTATTTAATGCAAAGTTGTATGTAACTTTAAACAAAGGATTACCCTATGCGTTCGGTTGTACATATTGAACGGGAATATTCTTATTTTTTTCTTTTGCCGGCGACTCTTGTTTTTGGAGTCCTGTTTCTTGTGCCGGTCCTATTATCTTTTTTCTTTGCCTTTACCCGTTGGACCCTTACAGAATGGAACCTGGTAGGTTGGGATAATTTTATTACCTTTTTCTCTGAACCCTCTTTAAACATTGGTTTTCGGAATACCCTGATCTATGCGGTTTTTACCAGCGGCCTGAAAGTTATTCTGGGATTCTTACTGGGGGCTTTTCTGTGTGGCCCCTTAAGAACCCGGGATTACCTTCGATCTATTATTTTTTTCCCTACCATATTGAGTACCATTGCAGTGGGAATTACCTTTTCTACCTTGATGCATCCCAGTAAGGGCCTTATCAATGGGGTACTTCAATTGATCGGAATCCCTGGCCCAGATTGGCTTGGGAATCCTCACCTGGCCCTTTTTTCGGTTATCCTCGTGGATGTCTGGAAAGGTGTAGGTATGGCCACGGTGATATATATTGCGGGAATTAATGCTATTCCTAAGGATTATTACGAGGCTTTGATGATCGATGGGGGATCCAGTTTTCACAAGGTATGGTATATCACCTTGCCCTTGAGCCGACCCGCAATGAATTCGGTGATTCTCCTCTCTTTTATTGGGGGGCTCCGGTCTTTTGATCTTATCTGGACCATGACAAAGGGCGGTCCTGGTTTTGCTACGGACCTCATTGCATCGATAATTTACAAGCAGTATTCAGGGGGCTTTTATGGCCTTGCCACCGCAGGAAACGTCATCCTGTTTATTCTTATTGCCATTCTGGTGGTGCCTTTAAACCGTTTCCTTATCAAAAGTGAGGTAGCCCTATGAAACACTTTCGGTCAAACTCTAAAAAATCCCTTCTTTCCTTGGGCGAATTGATAGCCCTTCTTCTTGTTACCCTTGTTTTTGGGGTTCCCCTTTTGTTTGTGTTCTTTCAGGCTGGGAAGACGGGCCCCGAAGCGGCGCTCCAACAATTTGTGCCACCTCGCCATCCCCAGTATCTTACCAATCTGCAGGAAGTACTCCGGACTTCAGACTATATGATGGTTCGGGCTTTTATAAACAGTACGGTACTGACGGTTTTTTCGGTCCTTTTTCTCATCGTAATTTCTTCCATGGCGGGTTTTGTGATGGAACGGCGCTCCCATCGACCGGTGGTTTCGGCCTTTCACTTTGTTATTTTGTCAGGTCTTATGGTGCCTCCTTCTGTAATTACCACTATCTGGATATTGAAGGCGCTCCATCTCTATAGAACCTTACCGGGACTTATCCTTGTGGAAATAGCCCTGGGCCTTCCCTTTTCTGTTCTTTTATATCGAGCCTTTCTGGTTACTATTCCCAGAGAACTGGATGAAGCCTCGTTTATCGATGGCTGCAAAGGAAGTACCCTGTTCTGGAAAATTATCTTTCCGCTTCTTCAGCCGGTGAGTACCACGATTCTAATTCTGTCAGGGGTTACTATTTTTAATGACTTTGTTAACCCCCTCTATTTCTTACCCGGTGCGGAAAATGCCACCATTCAGCTTACGTTGTACAATTTTATCAGCCGTTACAATACCCAGTGGCACCTGCTTTTTGCAAATGTATTGCTTATATCTATCCCTCCACTCGTTCTATTTATCTTTTTCAATAAAAGAATTGTAGAAGGTATGGTGGCAGGATCTATCAAAGGATAAAAAGGGGAAACTATATGATCACCGTAATACAGACCACCTGTAATTATGAACCTACCCCGTTGGGGATTGATACGCCCCAACCAGTATTTGGCTGGGCCCTTGCTACCGAAGAGCCGGGGATTATGCAAACCCATTATCGCATTCAGGTCTCCCGGGATGTTCGTTTTAACATGCTCCTCTGGGATTCCCGCTGGGTAAAATCTTCTCGGTCTCAAGGCATTTCCTACGACGGTCCTTCGCTTCGGGGACGACAGCGCTATTATTATCGTATTGCGGTACGAACCAACAGAAAAGAAGAAAGTCCCTGGAGCGAGACCTCATGGTTCGAAACTGCTTTTATCAATGAACCTTGGCCCGCTCTCTTTATCGCTATTGACGAAAACCAGCAAGAAACTTTTTCTCGTCCTCAGTATCTTCGTCGGGTGTTTACTCTCGATAGCGTACCAAAAAATGCGCGGCTTTATGTGACGGCCCTGGGTTTATACGAGGTATACCTCAATGGAAAGCGGGTAGGGGATGCTTATTTTACACCGGGCTGGACAAGTTATGAAAAACGGCTTCAATATCAGACCTACGAGGTAGGCCCTTTGTTGCGGGCAGGAACGAATGTGGTTGCCCTTATCCTTGCCAATGGCTGGTACCGGGGATATCTTACCTGGTTCAATGAATCGGCGTTGTATGGGGAGAACCTGGCAGCTTCTCTTTGTCTTTTTGGTAGTCCTGGTGACAGTACGCCTCTTGTAACAACCGATGCCCAATGGGAATGGACCTGGGGCCCCCTCGAGTACGCAGAGCTCTACCATGGAGAGCGTTACGATGCCCGCCAGGAGATTCCTCAGTGGTTTACTGATGCGGCTTACCAAGGATCGAAAGGTGCGTGCCGGGTGACACAAACTCCTTTATGCAAGTTGGTAGCCCAGGCGGGCCCCCTTGTAAAAAAACAGGAGACCCTGAAACCGATAGCCTTTTTTGTGACTCCCCGGGGAGAACGGGTGCTCGATTTTGGCCAGAATCTTACTGGCTGGGTACGGTTTACAGTTACCGGTGCATCTGGAAGCCGGGTGGTGCTCTGCCATGCGGAAGTGCTAGATAAGGATGGTAATTTCTATACGGAAAACCTCAGGAAAGCAAAAAATACCATCGAGTATGTCTGTAGAGGGGAAGGGGAAGAAACCTTTGAAGCTCGCTTTAGTTTTCAGGGATTTCGGTATGTACAGGTTGTTGAATGGCCGGGAGAGATATCCCCAGAAAGTTTCACTGCCCAGGTCCTCCATTCAGACATGAGAGAAACCCTTGAGTTCTTTTGTTCAAACCCGATGCTAAACCAACTGCATCATAATATTCAATGGGGCTGGAAAGGTAATAGCCTTGATGTCCCTACCGATTGCCCCCAACGGGATGAGCGGCTGGGTTGGACCGGTGATGCCCAGGTCTTCGTTGGAACCGCAAGTTACCTTCGGGATGTTCGTTCCTTTTTCAGAAAGTGGCTTGCCGATCTTGCCCTGGATCAATTACCCAATGGCGGTATGCCCTTTGTCATTCCCGATGTGCTTTCTCGAGCTAAAAGCCAGGATCCTAATTTTAAGGGGGCCCATTCATCTACTGGCTGGGGGGATGCGGCAGTCATTTGTCCCTGGACGCTCTATGAACGCTATGGGGATCGGGAATTACTTAAAAAACAATACCCCTCTATGAAACAATGGGTTGAATATATCCGCTCTGTTGCCCGAGGAGGACTTTTGTGGCGGGATGGTTTCCATTTTGGGGACTGGGTTGCCCTGGATGCAAAGGAGGGGAGTTACTTTGGAGCAACCCCCAATGACCTTGTAGCGACGGCTTTTTATGCTTATTCGGTATACCTGCTTGCTCTTGCTGCACAGGTATTGGGCTATAAAACTGATGCTCGCCGCTACCAGGCGTTACACGAAGCGATTGTTCGGGCATTCCAGAAAGAATTTATCACTCCTAACGGAAGGCTTGTATCCCCCACCCAAACCGCCCACATTCTGGTACTCGTATTTAATCTGGCTCCAGAGAAACACCGAAAAAGAATTCTGGAAGACCTTGTTGCTATTCTTGGCCAGAGTAACAATCATCTAACCACCGGTTTCTTGGGTACCCCCTTTATTTTGAAAGCCCTGAGTGAGCATGGCCGAACCGATCTGGCGTATAAACTGCTTCTTCAGCAGGATTATCCTTCCTGGCTTTACCAGATTACCAAAGGAGCTACCACCATCTGGGAACACTGGGATGGTATTAAGCCCGATGGGTCTTTCTGGAGCCCTGAGATGAATTCCTTTAACCATTATGCATACGGGGCTGTTGGTCAGTGGATGTATGAAACCCTTGGGGGGCTTCGGTTTACCCATGATGAGGAGGGACACCCTCTTTGCCTTATAGCACCTCAGCCTGGGGGTGGTATTACGCAGTCCATGGTGCAGTACCATTCGGTGTATGGTAGCATCACCGTATCATGGCGTTGTAAAGGAAATATCCTGAACCTGGAAGTTACCCTTCCTCCAAATGTTCAGGGATTACTTCGGTGGCCAGGGAAGAAAATCAGAAGTGTAAATCCCTGGCCTCTCCATAAATCAGGGTGGCTGAAACTGCGGGAACCCCAGAAATCTGATTCTGTGTTAGAATTGCAAATGAGTTCAGGAAGGTACACATTGGTAGGAGAGATATAATGAATGTGGAATATTGGTTACACCATCTTACCCTCGAAGAAAAGGCGGCATTGTGTTCCGGAAAGGATTTCTGGACAACCAAGGGAATAGAACGGCTTGGGATTCCGTCCTGGATGATGACCGACGGGCCCCATGGCTTGCGGAAGCAATCGAGTGATCCCGATCATGTGGGACTCCACGAAAGCGTACCGGCTACCTGCTTTCCCAGTGGAGTAACCTTAGCTTCAACGTGGGATAGGGACCTTTTGGAAGAAATCGGCCGGGCCCTGGGGGAAGAAGCCCGGGCAGAAGGTGTTGGTGTTCTCTTGGGGCCAGCGGTGAATATTAAAAGGCATCCTCTGGGGGGGCGAAATTTTGAATATTTTTCAGAGGATCCCTACCTAGCTGGAGAGCTCGCAAAACACCATGTAAGGGGTGTGCAGTCTCAGGGCATAGGCACGAGTATTAAACACTTTGCGGCGAATAATCAGGAAACTCATCGGAACACTATCGATACCATCGTGGATGAGCGCACATTACGGGAAATCTATCTTCCCGCCTTTGAGACGGCTATACGAGAAGCTCAGCCCTGGACAGTGATGGCCGCCTATAACAAACTGAATGGTACTTTCTGCGCAGAGCATCCCTGGCTGCTCCAAAAGGTCCTCCGGGAAGAGTGGGGGTTTCAGGGGGTGGTTCTTACCGATTGGGGAGCCTGTAATGATAAGATTGCCGGGCTTATTGCCGGTCAAGATCTCGAAATGCCCAGTAGTCGGGGGCTTACTGATACTGAGGTAGTAGCCGCGGTTCGTTCCGGTGTTCTAGACGAAACGGTCCTCGATCGGGCCTGCCGGCGTATCCTGGAATTGACGGCAAAGGTTATGGCGACGCAAAAAGCTGCATCTCAATCATCCGCGGGTTTTTACAGCTATGACCGAGATGCCCATCATGAATTGGCTCGCCGTGCGGCCCGGGAAGGGGCGGTGCTTCTTAAAAATGAAGGGAACCTTCTTCCTCTTTCTCTCCATTCTTCGGTGGCCTTTATTGGTGCCTTTGCTCGATACCCCCGATATCAGGGTGGAGGAAGTTCTCATATTACCCCCACTCAGCTTGATACGGCATTGGCGGCAGCACAAAAATTAAAGGGCCCCTCTATCCTCTATGCCGATGGGTACCGTCTTGATCAGGATGATCCTGACCCGGGACTTATTCAAGAGGCCTGCGAAGTAGCTAAACAAGCGGAGATGGTGGTACTCTTTATAGGGCTTACGGATCGCTACGAATCGGAAGGCTACGATCGGAAGGACCTCTCCCTTCCGAAGAGTCATGTGGCCCTCCTCGATGCCCTGTGTAAGGTGCAGAAACGGGTTGTAGTGGTGTTGAGTAATGGAGCCCCTGTCGAAATGCCCTGGATAGACCAGGTTCCTGCGGTACTTGAAACCTACCTTGGGGGGCAAGGATGGGGAACGGCTGTAGTGGATCTGTTGTTTGGGCGGGCCAACCCTTGTGGAAAGTTAGCAGAAACCTTCCCCATCAGTATTCAGGACACACCGGCGTATCTTAATTTCCCTGGAGACCGACGACGGGTGGAATATCGGGAAGGAATTTTTATAGGCTATCGCTATTATATAAGCGTAGGCCGGCAGGTCCTTTTCCCCTTTGGGCATGGGCTATCCTATTCTCATTTTGAGTATAGCAATCTCCGGGTATCTAAGTCTCAATTCTCTGATAACGAAGAAGTATTGGTTCAAGTTGATGTGACTAATCGGGGTCCTTTACCTGGAAAAGAAATAGTGCAACTGTATGTGATACCCCCACAGTCTACTGAAGTAGTACGACCAAAACAGGAACTTAAGGGCTTTGCAAAGCTTTCCCTCGAGGTTGGAGAAACAAAAACTGCCCAGTTTTCATTAAACAAGCGCTCTTTTGCCTACTGGTCGGTGGATCATCATGATTGGGTGGTAGAAACGGGAGCATATACTCTTGCAGTGGGAGCCTCGAGCGTAGATCTACGGCTTAGCGCTGTGGTTCGTTGTATCTCTACCACTCCCTCTGTGCTGCTTCCCCTTGATATGAATAGTACCATCGCCGATCTCGAAGGTTTTCCCGAGGCGAAAGAATTTGTTTCCCGAATTCGGGAAACCTTTTTCAAAATGTTTGGTGCTCCTAATCCCGATGATCCCCAGGCGCTGATTATCACTTCCTTTATTGAAGAAACACCCCTCCGAAGTATCGTACGGATGGTCCCAACCGTGAATCCCATCGAATTACAGTCCCTACTAGAAAAAATCAATAAAACTACCTAAGCTACTCGCAGTACCGGTGGGCGTTAGGTGTTCCTGATTAGGGCCCTGGGCCCACCGGTTGTTCTGAGGAGGAATAGGTATGCGCTTTGATATGCTCCATCCGGCGGATCAAATTGTGATGATCATGGAACGGGTATACCAGTATGGTATGACGACGACTTCGGGGGGAAACCTTTCTATAAAAGATGAAAATGGAGATATTTGGATCAGTCCCGCGGGGGTTGATAAGGGATCGCTACGGCGGGAGGATGTGGTATGTGTGAAGAAAGATGGCTCAGTGGTGGGGCACCATCGTCCATCCAGTGAATTTCCCTTTCATAAAACCATCTATGAACGGCGTCCAGATCTGGGGGCTATACTCCATGCTCATCCACCGGCCCTTGTAGCCTTTAGTATCGTGAGGAAGATACCCCTTACCACCCTTATCCCTAACGTACAGCTTGTATGTGGTCCGGTAGCCATGGCTCCGTATGCGGTACCGGGGAGTCAGGAACTGGGGGAAAATATTGCCGCCGTGTTCGAAAAAGGAATCAATACGGTGCTCCTCGAAAACCATGGTATTGTAGTAGGTGCCGCCGACCTCTTCAGGGCTTTTATGGCTTTCGAAACACTGGATTTTTGCGCGCGCCTTGAAATTTCGGCCCGTCGTATTGGGATCCCCCGGGCCTTAACACAACAGCAGATCGATGTAAGTTACCGGAAACAAGCGGTTCCAATGGAGGAATTCGAACCCCTGGGGATAACAAGTGAAGAACGTTCTGCCCGACGGGATATGTGTACCCTGATCCATCGCGCTTATGATCAGGGCCTTTTCTCCAGTACCCAGGGGACCTTCTCCCAGCGACTTGAACAAAATGACTTTATCATTACTCCCTATGGGAAAGATAGAAAATACCTGGAACCGGAAGACCTTGTTCGAATCCAGAATGGCAGGAAAGAAAAGGGAAAAACACCGAGTCGTTCTGTCCTGTTGCATCAGCGGATCTACGAATTACATCCTCATATCAATTCAATTATTATTGCCCATCCCCCATCGGTGATGGTCTTTGCGGTAACAGAGGCCCGTTTTAATTCTCGGACCATACCAGAAAGTTATATCTTGTTGCGCACTATTCCCACAGTGTCCTTTGGATCAACTTTTATGGACCAGGAAAAGGTAGCACGGAGCTTTTCCAAAAAAACTCCTATTGTGATGGTGGAAAATGATTGTATTATTGTGACAGGCAGCACCCTCCTCAATGCCTTTGATCGACTCGAGGTGGCCGAGTATAGTGCAAAGGCTTTGATCGCGGCCAGTGAACTTGGAGATGTGGTGGCTATCAATGATGCACAAGTAGCGGAATTGGAGGCGGCCTTTCACCTGGACTAAAAAGAAACAATATCAGAATATGGAGTTTCCTTATCCCTGTGTGGCAGAATATAAAGAAGAAGGCCGTATCTTCATAGAGAGTAAGAAGGGCCTATCATGGTTCTGGGAGTGTAAAGGCTTGTATGTATAGGTAGAGGGTGTGCATATGCTGTTACAATGGTTTTCCCCCAAAAAGGCCTGCCCAGGACTGAATATCGAGAGTTGAAAATCTTCGTAAAGATTACTATGATTGAACCATGGAATTGGTAGAATGGAGTGATAAGTATTCCGTAGGGATTCCTGAAATCGATGAGCAGCATAAAAAATTATTGGATATAGCGAATCAACTTTTTGCCGCCTGTGTACAGGGAAAAGATGCCGCCCAAATGGAATTCCGTCGCATTGTAAAAGAGGCGGTAAAATATGTGCAAACCCATTTTTCTTTTGAAGAAGAACTGATGAAAAAGGCGGGGTATCCTCTCTATGCGGAACATAAGGCAGAGCATGCTGCCTTCGTTGCTAAAGTCCTGGAAGGGGTTCGGGATTTTGAAGGTGGTAAACCCTTTGTTCCAAACAATTTTGCCCGTTTCCTGCGGGATTGGACCCTGGAGCATATTGCTATTACAGATAAGCAATATGAAAACTGCTTAAAAGCCCATCTGGGGCAAAAATGAGACCCATTAAAAATGAAACCCATAAAAGAGAAGATGTTCAGGGACTTCCCGTTATGAACAAAAAAGGATAAAGAGGCCTTGTATTTTCTGTGCATAGAGAGCAGAGGGGCTAGCTGGGAAGTTTGGATAAACCATTTTTCGATGAGCAGCTTTCGTATATTCCCAGGTTTTACGATTTGGGGGTAGAAAGGGTGTTTTCGTTGCCACAACCCTCGGGTATTTCAAAGTAGTAGTGAAGATGGGTTTTGCACCCCGGATTAAATTGGGCTCCACAGAAGGGACATGATGATACTCCGAGGTACTCCGCAATAGATAGTTCCTTCCCACACACCCCGCAAAGAATAGCCTTTTCATGAAATTCACCTGGGGTCCATCGTTCAAGGGGATGGGACTCACACTCCATATGGCAGAGGTGGCAGGGGTAGTATTTCTTACAGCATTTAAACTTAATGGCTATGACATCAAGGGGCCCGTGGTAGTGTATACAACGGGTTTGGCTGTCTATTACCGGCCCATAAACTGGAATCTCCGCTTTTTTCATTCATTCTGGTTGTAACCGAAAAAAAGGTCTTTGCCTAGGGGGCGCAAAGGAGCGAACTATTCTTGAGGTTCTGCTATTCCTATAGTATGATTAGAGGTACTCTATATCTCCCTAAGTGAGTAGAGAGAGGTTCAGGCTCGGTGAAAAAAGAACAGGTATCTCTTCATAATAAAAAACCCCAGAGCTCTAAAGAAAAGGGAAAACAACGCCCGTGGCTTTTTCTCTTAGTGGGTCTCTTGCTTCTTTTCAT
Organism: Treponema sp. J25; assembly: GCF_004343725.1. Taxonomy (NCBI): domain Bacteria; kingdom Pseudomonadati; phylum Spirochaetota; class Spirochaetia; order Treponematales; family Treponemataceae; genus Treponema; species Treponema sp. J25. The sequence continues at coordinate 53,341 of NZ_PTQW01000016.1, read as the reverse complement.
CGTAGGGGGCACTGGAATCGTTTCCTATGGCTGGTGGCGTGCTAAGACCACCGCCTTGGTTCAGGGGGACCGGGCTTTAATTAAAGTACTTTCTCGCTGGCTGCAAAAAGGGGATGGTTCTCTTCAGCCCTTTACGTCTGAGCAGGAACTCCCCTGGTATTTTCGGGGGGAACGGCAGAAACAGTCCGTTATCAAGCTCCAGGAACTGAGTGGATGGGAAGAAGGGCCTCTGGCAGGGGCTTCGTTGCTTGCCCCTACCGGCTCTCAGGAAAAAAAACTTTTCTTTTTTGACGGCTATGGTCTTTTTGTCCCGGCGGGTATGGAGAAAACCGGCCTTCCCTTTCCTCAATTTTTAATCCAGGGAGGACATCTCCTGCTGATTGCCGGGGCCGACGACGGGATTCTTTTTGCCTTTCTTTCTGCTCTTTTTGCTCATCTTGCCCCTTCTAACACTCCTTCGCTGCCAGAGCTTTTGAGGCAAGCCATCGCTGAGAATAACCCCTCGCTGGTGGGATTTGATGCGGCCAGTATGATGCATCTTGACGAGAACGCCCCTTTCTTTTCTCAGAAAGGGGGAAAGGCCCTTCTTGCTTTTTTAAGAACCTGTCAGAAGGAGGGCCTCCTTACGGCCCAATGGCAATTTTACACCCAGGAAGATATCCACAACGATTTTCAATGGTATGAAAAGCCCCTTCTCTTTGGTCCGTACGGGTATAAAAAAGGACCCTTTAGTAAGGAACTTGCGTTTTACCGCATCTATCCTTCCTTATATAATAAAGGGCCGATGCCAGTTCGTGTATACACGGCCCGTCTCTATTCCTTGAATCCAAAAAGCCAGGAATCTCGTCTTTTTACCCAACTTACTGCATCGGAGGCTCTCCAGGTGCTTAATGAAGAAACCCCCTTCCTTACCCTGAGTCTGGTCGGTCCCTACTTAAACCAGGAGCACCGCTCCCTCCTGGATGTCATGGCCCAGGGCACCCTTTTCCCCCTGGGCAGTGAGCAAGAAAGAAAAGAAAACGCCCTTCTTCTTCGTTGGTTAGAGGCCCTGCGGAACCTGCTGCGAACCTAGGATCTCTTCTGGGAAAGGGATGCCTTTAGGGGCTCCTTTTAAGACCTTGAGGAAAGGAAAGTTTATGCCCATCAATCATGAAACAAATCATGATTTACTAGAAGTGGTACGAAGAAGGGCTCCCACCTACCTTGACACCTCTCCCCGGTCAGAACGGGTGCTTGCTGCCATGGAACGGGTCGATCGGGCCCTCTTCCTTCCTCCTGACCAGCGCCGCTGGGCGTACCATGATGAGCCGGTCCCCATCGGACATGGGCAGACCTGCAGTGAGCCCAGTATGGTAGCCTTTATGCTGGACAAGCTGGATTTGCAACCGGGGCAGCGGGTTCTGGAAATCGGTACAGGCTGTGGCTATGCTGCCGCCATAGGGGCCCTTCTTATTGCTCCGGGAGGAACCTTCTATGGAATTGAGCGGATCTCCGAACTTGCCCAACAGGCCCGGCAAAATTTGGCGGGCCTCCGGGATCGGGTAGTGATTATTGAAGGGGATGGTTCCAGAGGGCTCCCCTCTCAAGCTCCCTTTGATCGCATCCTTGTTTCCGCCGGAGTAGAAGGAAAGGAGCGTCCGCGACTGGAGGCAACTCTTCTGGCCCAACTGATACTAGGAGGAATTCTGGTATATCCCGAAAGTCATGGAAATTTGTATGTAGTGGTAAAAGATCCGGGAGGAACACAGAGAAATACCTATTATGGAGTTTCCTTTGTGCCCCTTGTTTCTGACAGTCCCTAGGAATCGGGCTTTTGGTTAAGGGGTATCGATGGCATTGACCTGCTCCTTAGGGGAGTTTTGTTTCCGGTGAAGGACCGGAGGATAGGCCTGGTGGAGAGGCCGCTCCCTTTGAAAGGGGTTCCAGAAAATCCCGAATCCAAAAGAGTTCTATCGTATTGTCGAGGAAGTTAGAAAGGGCAAGGTACGAGCCGCTGGGAGACACATCGAGCCCTGTGGGTTGGTTACCGGTGGAAAATTCGTGGACTACCTTCCCTGCTTCAAGATTGATAACCGCGATGCGGCCGCTGCGGGGGCTGCGGAGAAGATATGAGTCGGGGTTGTTCGGCCCCCGGCAGGAGACAAAAAGCCATTTTCCGTCGGGACTCAGATCGATAGTATTGGGATTGTGATCTACCGTAAAGGTTTTCTCAATGGAAAAGGATGCTACCCTGATCTGGTACACCCGATTTTTCGCCATGTCGGACACATAGGCCCATCGGTTGTCAGGGCTGAGTACCACGTGGCGAAGATTAGAGCCGGCAAACTTGAGCCGTTGAATTGGTTTCCATGTGGTGGTATCAAATTGAATAAACGTCCCTCCATCGTAGGTCGTTACCAACAAAAAGGATCCATCGGAACTGAAGGCAAGTCCCCGTGGTACCGGATCGGTGGCTAGCCGCGTTTGCACCGTTCCCGTCGGAATGTCAATAATCGAGACGGTATCACTGAGCCAGTTGGATACGGCTACTACCTGTTTTGGTGCGGACCAGGCCATAAATTTGGACCAGCTTCCTCCTGTCGGAATACTCCGTTGGTAGATAAAATCGGGGTAGCGGTATTCATACATTCGGCCAGTGGTCATCTGGCTTATCCAGAAGAGGATGGTCGCCGTCTCTTTGCTCTGTTCAGCCGCGGGGGAAGCTGGCTCTTCAATGAAAAGGGCCTCCACGTAGCCCCGTTGTTTTTGGGGATCCGGTGGAGTGATGCGTTCTATGTGCGGTTCCCCATGCAGAGCATCCGCTATATCAAGCACATCGAACCCCTCTTCATCCAGAAGGGGAATACAGAGTTTTTGTTCGTCGGGGCTGAAGACCACCTGTTTGGGTTGGGCACCACAGGGAAAGATTCCAATCTGTTTAAAGGGAGTTCCCTCGGGATGGTGGCGTAGGCGGAATTTCCCCGGCCCCTGGACATAAAGGCGGCACCACTCGTCGGCGTAACCTTCCCGAACAAGCCGGATTTCCTGGAGCCCCGTCGGCAGTTCTGTGGAAAGCGGGGTGTTTCCCAGGTTTTTATTTTGCCAGAACACAGTAGAACTCCCTTCTTCAAGGTCGATGGTAACGGGAAATGATTGGGGCTCCAGGGTGATACTCAGATGGGAGGGGCCGAATAAATGGGGCCGATAGAACAGCTCTTGAGGTTTGTATCCATCTGCCTGGACCTGGAGGGTAAGCTCTTGTGAAAACCACGGAAGGGAAAGGGGGTGCTCGCTGGTGATCTCTTTCCCATTCAGAAGAATCCTGGCGTTGGGGGGATAAACCGTAAGGTGTAACGAGGGCCGCTCAACCCTAAAAAATATCGCCCCCGCCATAAGTATTGCCCCCGCAAGAAGAAAAAAAACTATTTTTCGGACCAAGGGAAACCTCCTCACGACGGAGGGAGACTTCTTGGTTTCTCTGTGTCGCCTCCCCCTGTACCATCACACCTGTTCAATAGTATAGTAAAAAGGGCTAAAATATGGGAACCATGTTTGGTTTTTTTGGGCTATCTTTTATTTGCAGGAGATTCACAGGAGGAGGGAAAAACACCGATGGCCAGGATGGAAGAATCAACAGGGTCCTATCAGAGTGGAGGGTATGGAGAAGGAAATTCTCCAGGAGTACGAAAGGAAATACCCCTCTCTGAATTTCACTACGATCCGCTCCAACTAAAAACAGAATGGCTCCTGCTCTGTGCGGGCGAGTATGCCTCAGGGCATTTTAACGCCATGACCATTAGCTGGGGAAGTTATGGTCAGATCTGGGACCGGATGTTCTTTCAGGTGGTGGTGCGGCCCACGCGGTATACCTATGAATTTATGGAACGGTACGATACTTTTACGCTTTCGGCCTTTGCGCCTGAAAAATATCGAAAGGCCCTAAGCCTATTAGGAAGTCGCTCTGGCCGGGATGGCGATAAGATTAGCCTGGCGGGGCTTACTCCTGTTTCTTCGTATCGTGTGGCGGCCCCTTCCTTTGCAGAGGCCTATCTTGTCATAGAATGTAGAAAGATATACTGGCAGGACCTGGATCCTTCCCATTTTTTGGACCCCGCCATAGACCAGAATTATCCCCGGCAGGACTATCACCGGGTGTATTTCGGGGAAATTCTGGCGGTATCGCAGGGGGCATTGCGCTAAGGGAGGGTATTTTTACTCGGCCCTGGGAGAAAGAAGGCGGTTTAAAAGGCCTTCCATGGTTCTGAAGTGGTCCCCCTTCCAGAAAAGCTTCCCACAGGCAGAGCATTGATAAAAGGTAGGGTACTTGTCTCTTACTGAGGCTGGCAGCTGATGGTATACCATTTCTCGGGGCACCGGTTTGATTGGTTCCCCACAGAGGGAACAGCGACTAAAGGGACGAACCGATGGGAGCAGGTTAAAGTGCCAGAGAACCTCCCGGGCCTGTTCATAGGGGTCGGTAGAGGTAAGAAGAAGGCCCTGGCTAATCTTTTTCCTTCGTAAAAGCCCCCTGTCTCGACTGAGCACGATGGCAGACGAAGCGGCGGCCCGATCGGCGATTTCTCGATCCTCTAAATCGTTTCGATAATATACTGAAAATCCCAGAAGGCGGAGTATTCGACTTAATTTTCCGAGGTGAACATCACAGATAAAGGTAGGTATGGATTCTTCTGGGGGCGTTTGTTCGGAAACGATATTATCCCATTGCAATAAACTTCGGCCAATTCGGCTTTGTTCGACTGGTTTATCTTTATTATTCATGGCGGAAATAAAACCGGTCCTTTTCCTCATATAGGTTCTTATCCGCCATATCAAAAAGTTCCTGAAGGGGCACAGGCTCTTCTGGGTTTGTTGCTGCCACCCCATAACAAAAAGAAATAGCATAAGGTTTCTGGAGTTTTGCGTTAATACTTTCTAAGTTTTCTTGTAATCTTTTTTGTATTATGGGAAGTTTTTCAAGGCTACAATCAATGGCCAGGGCTACGAGTTCATCGCCTCCCCATCTTCCAAGGATATCGGTAGATCGAAAGGTCCTTTGCAGAACCGTGGCGACAGATTTTATGGTAAAATCCCCTTCTCCGTGACCATAGTGGTCATTTATTTTTTTAGGCCGTTCACGTCGAAAAAAAAGAGAACACATGGACGGAGACTGCGTTTGTTTATATTAAATACTTTTTGGGCTTCCGTAAGAAAACCACGGCGGTTATACAGGCCTGTTAGTTCGTCAATTATCGAAAGCCCTTGCAGTTTCCGGTTTAGTTTCTTTATGGTATCTAATGATTTTTTTAGTTCCGCCTTTGTTTTTTCTTCTTTTTCTAAGATTAGGGTCCCTTTTAGTACCATGGCGGCCTCTCTTCGAAGGATGTTCATCGCAATTGTATCTTCTGGAACAGGAGATGCGCCAAGGTAGCCAAGAGACTCAAATTCGTAGTAGAGGGGCAAGATAATAGAAGAGCCTTTATTAGCTAAAAAGTCCTTGGGGTACAGGGTTCTCGTCGTTATCATTCTATTCTCCCAGGAAGAAACGGGTACGCCATCTTTATAGAAAAGAATTATCTTTGACTTTGCCGGTAATTTCCAGGATAATCTTCTATCCCACTGTACCGTACTGGAATAAAAACACAGAAAGAAATTCTCGATATGGATCCGGGAAAGGGTATTTTTTAGATTTGTAATGAGATCCTGGAGATTAAAGCTCACGGTGATAAACTGACTTGCATACTCGAACTCTTGAAAGTGTAATGTAAAAAGATAGGATTGTCGTAAAAAAACGCGCTCTTTTACCTTATGAATATAGGAAAGAAGTTCGGCGATTAGGGCTGTCTTTATTTGAGAATGCCCGTTTCCCTGAGAGGAGAAGGATACCCTCTGTAATTCAAGGAGATGGGATTCGAGTAGAGATACCTCCGGCAGAAAATGAAGCACGATTTCCTTTAATTCTTTCTTAGGACGTTTCTCAGCTAGTACCTCTTCCAGGGCTGTATCAAAATGACGTAAAAGTTTACTATCCCTAAAACCTTCAATAGTTCTGTAAGAGGAACTTTCAGTGTCTTGAAAGGTGTTTTTTCCTTTCTCTTGAAAAGAGGTAATGTCTTGGGGGACCTGCAGAATGTTATTGGCGGATTTCTGAAGAAGGAAAAAGAAAGAAGATAGAGAAGGAGATGTATCAAAACATCCACAGGACTCTCGGCGAATAAACGATGCCTCGATAGAGATTTCGGAGGGTGGGGTATTCATAAGGGCTGAGGTACCTGTCCCTTCGTTCCGAAATTGACTCATATAGTCTAAGGTAGCTGTGGCCATTTCTTGCAAGGGTTGTCGGATTGTGCTCAAAGAAGGAATAGACACAGCACTTTCCCCAATATCATCAAATCCGATGATTTTTACCTGTTGAGGAACAGCAATCCCATGGTGTTGTAGGCATTCTAGCGCTCCCAGAGCCATAAGATCGTTTGCTGCCAGGATGGCATCGGGTAAGGATTTACCTGTGGCGATATACTCATCTATGACGTGATATCCGCTAAACCTTCCATAATCACCCTGAAGAATCAGATCTTGTTCATAGGGTAATTGACAGCGTTCCAGGCCCCTTTGGTACGCAAGAAAACGTTCATTGGCTTCTTCAGAGTTTTTAGGTCCCCGAATAAAGCCTATCCGTTTAACTCCGTGATCCTGGACAAGGTGTTCAATGGCAACATAGATAGCCTTTTCGACACTGAGCCGGACACAGGGGTATCCCGAGAGGGGATACGAAAAGATAATGAACGGTATCTGTCCCTTATCAAAATAGCTGAGAAAAGTATGAATAGTATTTTCATCTATATAAGTAAAAAGGGTAGAGCTAATAACTACTCCCGCAAAACGCTGTCGATGGATGAGCGCATAGATAGAGTTACTGGCAGCTTGGTACCCATAGGGGGAACAGAGGCTATAGCCTGCAAAAAAGGAAAGATGAACATTTCGTTTTTCTCCCGCCCGGGTAAAACAGGAAACAAGGTTTTTTTGGTATTCATCATCAAGGGTACTGAGAAGAACGGCAATGCTTTGAGGCCCCTTGGTTTTCATACAATAAATATACACTTGTTTTGGCTAGCTGGCCAGCTTGCATGGTTACTCATCTGGCTGGGAAACCTCCGATAGGATCTTTTTAGGAATTCCGGGGCGCGGAATAGCGGGTTTGGTATATTCGATGCATTTCTAGAATATCTGAAAGCTTATGCCAGTGGTAATCTTCCATTGGGTGAGATCAAAGGGCTCCACTACATATTCCAGGTCAGTTCCAATAAAATATCCACTGGTATACCAGGGGGATGAGGCCAGACTGAAACGCAGTTCCCCCTTTGCCGTACCGTTATAGTTCATCTCCGTCCACTCTGCCCCGTGGGAAAGATTGAATCCCAGCCAGGAAAGCGGTTGTACCGCCAGGTCCACTGCGATTTGCCAGGAAGCGTCTGTATCCATGATATCGTGCTGGTAAAGACAAAAAATACCCAGATTTATCGGGAAGGGGGGGTACCAGGAAAAACCGATTTTTGGTCCCACGGACCATGATACAGGAGTGTAGTGTGAAAATGAGGCTGAGATGAGTACAGATGGTTTGATTACCAATTCTCCCTGCAAAAAGGAAGCGGAAACTGTGCCGGTATATACGGTATCGTAGGTTTGGCCAAAGACAACACTGGCTTCCCCCTCAAGCTGAAGGCTATAATCGGTGCTGTTATGAATACCTACCAAGCGAGCTGTTATACTTCCTGTTGGTGCCGTGTTTGTTGTTCTGTCTTCCTGAAAGACTCCCTGCATACCCACAAGGTATATCCAGCGCCCTATTCCCAAAGAGAGTTCAGCCCCGCCTTGAACTGTGGCTTGATACTCATGCAAAGACTGCCACCATGCGGTATCGGCAGAACTAAAAAGAGAAAGAAGCCTATTATCTCCCAGGAGGGTATCGTGAGAAAAACCTACCTGTCCCGTATATAAAGGTCCCACCTGTATATCTTCAGCGGGCGAACCATATCCTACAGAGGGTTTTATGACAAGTTCGGCCATTACGGTCTGGGCGAGCATACACATGAATAAAAAGTAGAATCCCTTTGCAGAGGAAGGATACTTTCTCATGGGCGTTGACTCCTTCTTTCTATCTCGCGGTCTAGATATGCAAGGCCGTTTCCACTATCAAGGCTCCCGATAATCAATTTTATAAGGGGCTCTCCCTGAATTTGTTTCCCCCTTGCTCGGACCGTAAAGGATTGTAACTGCGAAAATTGTGGATCCTGAAGGGTGCTCCGCACAAGGCATTCCGAAAGGGGCCGTAAAAGGTCTGCCGGCGCTTGGGCTATCGCAATAACTCTCAGGGCTGTGGAGAGGGCATTGATAGCCCGATTAGAAGATTTGTCTATTAAACTTGCATATTCAAGGACCGCATCAATGGTATCCACGGGAATACCCCCTTGTAAAAGCAACGAAGTGGTTCGTAACAGGGACTGCCTGTCCCCAGAGACCCTACGGCCTGGTTTTTTTAATAGGGTTGTGGCTGTAATTAGGCGGTCCACCTCAGTTCGCAATGCTTGGACCAACTGGGTCCCTGTAACGCGCTTTGCCGCCCCTTCCTTTAATTTATCTACCAATAAGTCTCCGGGAATTTGCTGACGCTCTGCTTCGTTGATGATTACCTCTAACTCGGAGGCTACCTCCTGATACAAAGCGCCCGTACTACTGTGTAACCAATTACGCGGACCATATTCTGCCCATGCAGAGGACGTGAAAGGAAGAAAAAAGACAAACAAAATAAAAAGACGTTTCTTCATCGATTTCATTAATCGTTTATCTTTTGTTTCGTCGAGAAGAGGAGCCAGGAAGATGCAGATGCATCCATCCCTTGACTAATGAAGTACCAAGAATATCCTGCTCAATCTGTAATCTTTGTAGGTTACGAAGAGCTTCCCTTCGGTGTTGTTGTTCTCTCTCGTTTTGTTCTGACTTTTTGTCAAACTGATAAGAGACTATTTGTTTAAACCGGGCAAGCGTTTCCTGATAGGTGTGTCCCTCTAGTAATTGCAGAGTAATTTGCCGACCCATGTCTTCTTTTAGCGTTTCATTCTCCCGTAGAGAGGGGAACGCTTTCTCTAAATCCTGAAGTATTTGTTCGGCATAAAAAGATTGATTTTCTGCTTTTTGAGCAAATCCCGGCGTCCAGGTAAGAAATATACATCCGATAACCATAAGAAGTCTTAGGTGTTTCATACAGCCCTCCTATTCATGAATCTATAAATCCAATAAGGATACTTTGCCGCCGAAATCATCGTCGATTGATACTGCCGCATTAGGATCCGGTATCCAGATCTTATTGTCGATGACAAAATTGTATCGATATTCAAAAGAACGCTTTAGTCGAATAGTGGTGGACCAGGTTTTTCCATCTCCCTCTGGATGCAGGGGAATATCTACGTTTGACCACTGGTTAAAGTTCCCCGACACTATCACCGTGGTGGCTTCAGGAGCTTCTAAAACAAAGCGGACGGTTACCATGTCAGAGTCCTTGTTTGTATACAACATATAGCCCAATGGTACCACCAGGAGGAGTGCCGCGGCTGCAACCCACGGAATGAAGTGGCTGAATCTTCGAAGATGTCTCTGTTTTCCTCTCTGCGTAAATGTTTTGAAAGATCGTTCTTCAATGTGTGCCATGATATGATTGGTATCAAGCGGTGGAACCTCCCGGGAAAGAGAAGAAATCTTTGGAATGATCCCGGCATCCCGCTCGAAAAGTTGAATGAGAGATGCATACCGCTGCGCGCAGGAAGAACACCGGGAAAGATGCTCTTTTACTGCTTCCACCTCGAGGGGCGAAATCGTCTCGTTTTGTTCCCACCTTCTCACCAGGGTCGCTATCTGAACACAATTCATCATCCTATTATACCTTTCTTAGGAGTTTCTGGTTGCAATATTTTTCTTAATTTTTTACGTCCCCTAAAAAGACGGGATTTTATATTCTCTTCCTCCAGTTCCAGGGTTTTTGCAATTTCGCTTACCGAAAGGCCTTCAAAATAATAGAGATAGAGGACTTCGTACAGTTCGTGGGGAAGATTTCGAAGCGCCCGTACTACTTCCCGTTGGGTTTCTCGCTGGAGCATATTATTTTCAGGATTCTCCTGTTCAGGATCCTCGGGATAAAACAAATGACTTGTCATGGCTTGTTCTCGGGTGGTGCGACGCCACGAAGAGCGTAATACATTAGATGCGATGGTGAAGATCCAGGGACCGAATTGTCTCCCTAATTTAAAAGTGGGAAGGGAACGGTATGCCCGGATAAATATTTCTTGAACCAAATCTTTTGCCCGTTCTTCATTCCCTATCCTGGTAAGGCAATATCTATACAACGAATCTTTGTATGTCTCTACAATTTTGCGGAATGCCTCTTTGTCGCCGGCAAGTACATGTTGAACCGCAAGAAGGATAGCATCTTCCGTAGCCGTATCTGAATAATTCACAGAATATTACTATAGCATATTGTGAGGCCTGTTTTCAGGTATAGAAAGGTGAATTGTATAAAACCGCAAGAAAATCAAGATTTTATGCAACCGATATCTCCTGGGGTGGGTATATAAGAGTGAAAAGCATCCCAAAAGGGATATGCGAATTCTGAAATACCTACTCAGGAGGTTCGTATGAAACGGTTCGGTTTGATAGCGCTGGTAGTGACCCTTAGCATGGGGACGCTGTGGGCGAATGGCAATCAGGAAAAATTAAGCACCCTCGAAGGAACGATACTGCAGATTACTCCTTTGCAAACGGAAGCAAGAATCTCGTTGCAATCCTCGAATGGGGAAATAGTTGAGGTAATCCTTCCGTTAAAGGAAATCGCCCGTCTTCAGATTCGGGAACAAGCCCGCATCCGGTTCCACGGGGTTTTGGTGCCGGGGGATACGACGGCCCAGATTCAAACGAGGTTATATGCCCGCACCTGTGAGATTAATGGAAAACAGGAACAGGTCCAGGATGCAGTACGGCTTACGGCACAGGACCAGGAACGACTTCTCCTTCAGCTTAAGGATGGAACCGGTGAGCAGACCCAGACCAGGACACAAACTCAGATGAATACCGCCACAGCAACACAAACCCAAAGCGTTTCAGGTAAGAAGTAATAGGGCCACTTTAATTCCAGGCCATCTTTTCTATAGAGAAGATGGCCTGGGGGAGTATCCTTATTGTTAGGTCTTTAAACAGTTCTCTTTTCAACAGCTTTTCGATACACAAGATGATAAAAATTTTTACTTGACAGATTTCAAAAGAGGGTATACTCTTTTGTATATAGAATCGAAACGATTCGATGAATCGTTTCGATAACTAAGAAGGGTAGTACTATTGGGTAGGATGGAGCTATGGCGACGATTCAGGATGTGGCAGAAGCGGCGGGTGTTTCGGTGAGCACCGTCTCCTATGTATTAAGCGGAAGTCGCCCTATTTCGGCGGCCACGAAAGCCCGGGTTCAAGAGGCGATGGAAAAACTGGGATACCGTCCCCATCCTCATGCCCGGGCTCTGGCAAGTAAGCAGAGCCACCTTCTTGCCCTTTTGATTCCTCCCACACGGCGGGGGCTGGGAGAGACGGAAATTGATTTTACAAGCCACGTTTCCCGGGAAGCCCTTCGAGCCGGTTACCATACCCTGCTACTCACCGACGAATATGACGATCTCAGTAGTCTGCAAGAGTTTATTCATACAAGCCTTGTAGATGGGCTTATCCTTATGGAAGTTCATACCTATGATCCTCGGGTTCAGTTGTTAAGCACTACGAAGATTCCTTTTGTACTGATTGGCCGCTGCGAGACCATAGGAGATACAACACCGGATAAGTCCGCGGAACGCTTTTCTTCTGAGCCATCACTTAACTGGGTGGATATAGATTTTGAAGGAACCCTTCATACGGCCCTGGAGTATTTCCTAGAGCTGGGGCATCGGGATGTTGCCTTTATTAATCAATCCCGGGCGGTGTACGAAAATGGGTATGGCCCGGTAGTTCGTTCCTTTGAAGCACTGGAACGGGCCCGGCGCTTGTACGCTTTTGAAAAGCTGGAACATTACTTTTGTGAGGCAACCAATGAGGCGGGTTATGAAATTACCCGGCATATTATCCAACAGGAACCGGAGATACATGCCCTTATTGTCATGAATGATCGAGCCCTGCCAGGGGTGTATCGAGCCCTGTATGAAGAAAAAAAACGGATCCCCGAGGATGTGTCGGTGTTGAGTATGGTAAGTTCAGAGCGAGCCGCAGAAATGCTCTATCCGCCGGTTACTACCCTGGAATTTCCCGCTCAGGTGCTGGCATCCCAGGCAGTCCAACAGCTCATTTGTCAGATTGAAGGAAAACAAGGAGGCCCCCTTCATAACACCCTTCGCTGCCCCCTCATAGAGAGGGGATCTACAGGGAGAAGAGCGGATAAAGATAGCTGCTAAATATTAATTGGGAAAAGATGGGGCTGTTTATTAGTCCCATTTAGAACAACTGATTTACTTAGTAAATCAGGATTATGTTTTGATAAAGGGAGGTATAGGTATGAAAAGGTCGGGCTTGTTAAATCTTGGTTTTATTTTACTTGTTTTAAGCATGCTCGGAATGTTAGGTTGTGCCCCTAAAAAGGAAGTAGGTAGAACCTTTAAGATTTGGCACTATGAATCGGAAAATGGGGCAATGGGTTCGGCATGGAAAGTAGCAATGGAAAAATTTAAAGAAAAACATCCGGATGTAAATGTGATATATGAAAATAAGGGATTTGAACAAATTCGGCAAACGGCCCAGATGGTTTTAAATTCTGAGGATGCCCCCGACATAATGGAATATAATAAAGGAAATGCATCCGCGGGGCTTCTCTCAAAGCAGGGATTATTGGCAGACCTTACTGAGGAAGCAAAAAAACGAGGATGGGATACCATTTTGAGCCCTAGTTTACAGACTACCTGTAAATATGACGATCGCGGGATTATGGGTGGTGAGAAATGGTATGGGGTCACCAATTATGGTGAATATGTGATGGTTTATTACAATAAAGATTTGTTTAAAAAGTATAATCTCTCAATACCATCTAATCTGGAAGAATTTGAAAAAGTAATGGATGTTTTTGTAAAAGCAAAAATCACTCCTTTGGTGGTAGCTGGTGCTGAATACCCCGCCCAGCAGGTGTTTTACGAATTAGTGCTGTCAAAAGCAAATAGAGATTTTGTAAATGCCTATGAACTGTACAAAGGTGATGTTAATTTTAAAGGACCAGAAATGACCTTTGGTGCCAATCGTCTTGTGGAATGGGTAAAAAAAGGCTATATCGGAAAAGAAGCTATTAGCATGAAAGCAGAAGATATGGGGGTAGCTTTTTCTAATGGCTCCTATCCTCTTATGATTTCTGGAAGTTGGTGGTATGGTCGTTTCATGAATGAAATTAAAAACTTTGAGTGGGGAATTTTCCTCTTCCCTGGTAACAATCTTCATCCCGGTTCTGGCGGAAACATCTGGGTCGTTTCTGCTAAATCAAAAAATAAAGATCTTGCTTATGATTTTATTGATATTACCCTTTCTCCTGAAATACAAACTATATTAGCTAATGCCGGAGGTATTCCTGTAAATGCGGATGTCTCGAAAATAACAGATATAAAGATTAAAGAACTGGTAGAAAATTTTGAAAAAATAGTGAAGAACGATGGTCTAGCTTTTTACCCTGATTGGCCTGCGGCTGGTTACTACGACACATTGGTTGCGAATGTACAGGAATTAATGGGTGGTACCAAAAACGTAGCACAATTCTTAGAATCTATCGGAAAAGCTTATTCTGAAAATAAAAGTCAGTAGAAAGATAATTATTCCCTTGTTTTAAATTGAAGAGGCCCCCTAAGGGGCCTTCGGTAAGGTTTTTAACAGTATCTACTAAAAGGAACAGAATGACGTATGCGATTAAAAGATAAGGGCTATGGTATTTTCTTAGTACCGGGATTTATGTTGCTACTACTAGTAGTTTTTTTACCTTTTTCTATGAATCTTTATATTAGTTGTACTAAATGGAGTGGTGTAGGAATTCCACAATGGGTTGGGATAGCTAATTATGTTCGGGCTGTTCAGGATAGTGTATTTTGGGCCTCTTTCCGTAATAATATTTTGATGATTTTTGCTGTAACGGTACTTCCTACTTTTATTGGATTATTGTTGTCCGTTTTCCTTTTCGATTATGGCATTCCTCATTTTGGGCAACGAACAGTTTCTTTTATTCGAGGAGGAATATATCTTCCTCAAATATTACCCGTGGCTATTGCAGGTATTGTATGGGGATGGATTCTAAATCCTAATTATGGAGCTCTTAATAGAATATTACAATCTATCGGTCTTAGTTCTTTTGCTCATAATTGGCTTGGTGATCCTGCGACTGCTTTACCATCTGTGATGGCAATAATGGTATGGTTTCAAATAGGTTATCCTTTGGTTATTTTTATGTCTGCCCTTCAGCGAATAGATCCTCAAATTCTCGAAGCTGCTCAAATAGATGGCGCAGGATGGTTTCGGCGTTTTCTTATTTCAGTCTACATCATTCGTCCAGAGATTCTTGTGGTTGTGCTGACTACCACAATCTATGCATTAAAATTGTTTGCTCAAATCTATGTGTTAACAAGAGGGGGGCCAGGGACCGCAACCATAGTACCATCATATTTTGCTTACCAGAACTTTTTTGAAAAAGCTAATGTAGGATATGGGGCTGCAGTTTCTACCATAATGACTTTGATTATTTTTCTTCTTACTGCAGTATTTATTAAAATACAAATGAGCCATGAAGGAATAGGGGAATACTAATGAAACAATATCGAACATCCTTAGAATCCCTTAAGAAAATAGCCGCGGCAATTCTAGTAAGTATAGTCTTATTAATCATGTTATTCCCTTTCTATATAGTATTCATTAATGCCTTTAAGACACCTGCGGATTATGCTCAATATGGTCCGTTGACCTGGCCAAGATTGTTCTCATTTAATGGGATTATATCTTTCTGGCAACGAGTAGATTTTTCCAATAAACTCATAAATAGTTTTGCCATTAGTTTTTCTGTGGCAATAATAGGTGTGTTGCTCTCTCTCTTAAATGCCTATGCATTAGGCCTCGGACGAATTAAGGGGCGGATAGTTTTTCTTGTACTTTTTGTTGTTGCTAATACCTTGCCGCATGAAGCTCTTGTGTATCCTCTTTATTATTTAGCTAAATTATTAAAAATATATGATAGACAAATAGCTGTTATAATTGTGTTCTCTGTTATTCAGAGCGCCTTTGGAACGTATTTACTCAGCTCTGTGTTTGCATCTTTCCCTCGAGATATTTTAGAAGCTGCCGAAGTTGATGGTTGTGGTAAAATGAAAAATCTTCTTTATATTGTGGCTCCAATCAGTATGCCAACCCTTTCGGTTTTGTTTACTTTCTTTTTTATTTGGACATGGAACGAATTTTTTCTGCCCCTTATTTTACTCATTTCAAATCACCGGCAAACTGTGCCGATTGCTATTTCGGTAACTCAAGGACAGCATAACATGGATGCTACCATGGCAAGTGCCTCAGCCTTGTTGGGTATTCTTCCATGCTTGTTATTTTTCTTTTTATTTCAACGAACTCTTACTAAAGGAATCACCGCAGGGAGTATCAAATGAAATTTACGAACGGTTATTGGCTTATTAAAGAGAATGTGGATGCCGCCTATGTGGCGGAGGCCTACGATGTGGAAGAAACCTGTGATGAGGCTGGCCGGCCTGCCTTAGTGGTGTATGCACCGACCCGTCGGGTGAATCACCGGGGAGATACGCTGAACGGAACCCTCCTCAAGATTGAATACAGCGCTCCTATGGAAGATGTGGTGCGCGTTCGGGTTACCCATTTTGAAGGGGCAGTTGATCAGGGCCCCCACTATGAACTGTTCCCTGATGTGGAAGAGAAAAAAACTTCCCCGGGGAAAACGGTGGGCCTTGTAGCTCCCTCTGTGTACCGTCGAATTGATGGAATAACCCCGGCCGAGCGACTCCTTGCTCAGAATGGGAAGGCCCCCAACGCCCCGCAGAATACCGTGCCTTCCCCTGTGCCTCCGGTGGCTACCTTTACGGCAGGCCGTCTTTCGATTCAGGTTGATTTAGGTGGACAGGGCTGGCACGTACAAGCCCTGGGGGATGGGGACTTCCTTACGGCCTGGGATGGTAAGTCCACCGGCTATATGGTGGTGGATAAGAAACAGCCCTATATGGTGGATATGCTACGACTTTCTCCGGGGGAATGCATCTATGGTCTGGGGGAGCGCTTTGGGCCTTTTATCAAAAATGGTCAGTCTGTGGATATCTGGAACGAAGACGGGGGAACCGCCAGTGAACAGGCCTACAAGAATGTACCCTTCTGTATCTCGAACCGGAACTATGGAATTTTTGTGAATTCCTGTGATCGGGTCTCCTTTGAAGTGGCCTCGGAGAAGATCAGCCGCCTTCAGTTTAGTGTGCCGGGAGAAACACTGGAATACTACCTTATCTATGGCCCCACCCCGAAGGAGATTCTTGCTAAGTATACCCTCCTGACCGGTCGACCCGCCCTGCTCCCTTCCTGGGCCTTTGGGCTCTGGCTTACCACATCGTTTACTACGTCCTATGATGAACAAACGGTCCAATCCTTTATCGATGGGATGAAGAGTCGGGGAATCCCCCTGCGGGTGTTTCACTTTGATTGTTTCTGGATGCGGGAGTATAACTGGGTTGATCTTACCTGGGATAGTCGGACTTTCCCTGACCCCGAAGGAATGCTCCGGCGCTTAAAAAGTCAGGGCCTTTCGATTTGTGTATGGATTAATCCCTATGTGGCGCAACGCTCTCCTCTGTTTAGAGAAGCGTCCCGACAGGGCTTTCTCCTTAAAAAACCGAATGGGGATGTTTGGCAGACCGATATGTGGCAAGCAGGGATGGGGATTATCGATTTTACTCATCCCGGGGCCCGCCGGTGGTTCCAGGAAAAACTCGCACGGCTCGTGGATATGGGGGTGGACTGTTTTAAAACCGATTTTGGGGAGCGAATTCCCACCGACGTGGTTTACTATGATGGTTCGGATCCCGTGAAGATGCACAATTTTTATTCTTTTCTTTATAACAAAACCGTGTTTGAAGTCCTCGAAGATAAAAAGGGTACCGGCCAGGCGGTCCTCTTTGCTCGTTCTGCCACGGCAGGCAGCCAGCGTTTCCCCGCCCACTGGGGAGGGGACTGTGAATCGACCTATGAAGCTATGGCGGAAACCCTGCGGGGGGGGCTCTCCTTAGCGGTTAGTGGTTTTGGCTTTTGGAGCCACGATATTGGGGGCTTCGAAGGAATGCCGCCGGCGGATTTGTACAAGCGCTGGCTTGCCTTTGGTCTTCTTTCTCCCTTAAGCCGTCTTCATGGGTCTAGTTCCTATCGGGTTCCCTGGCTTTTTGATGAAGAAGCGGTGACGGTAGCCCGAGACTTTACCCGCCTAAAGTATCGACTTATGCCCTATCTGTACCAGAAGGCCGTGGAGGCCCATCAAGAGGGAATTCCCATGCTACGGCCCTTGTTTGTAGAATTCCCGGAGGATCCCACCTGTGCGTACCTCGATTTGCAATATATGCTCGGTGATGCCCTGCTTGTGGCCCCCGTGTTTTCTGGTTCCGGTAGGGTCCGCTACTATGTACCGGCGGGGCGCTGGACCCACTGGTTTACCGGTAAAACCATCGAAGGCCCCCGATGGATAGAAGAAACCTGTTCGTTCCGGGAAATTCCCCTTTTAGTGCGCCCCCACAGCATTCTTCCTCTGGGAGCAGAAGAAGAGAGGCCCGATTATACCTATGCCGATGGGGTAGAGTTCAGGGTATACCAATTAAAAGAAAACGAACCTGCCCGGGTAGTTATACCTGACGAAAAGGGAAAGTCCTGTGCCCAGCTTTCGGTGCTTCGCCGGGGACAGACCTACGAAATTCAGGCGGAAGGTAAGCTTACAAACTGGTCAGTCCTTCTTGTTGGAGCTAACAAGAAGGGTGCTTTTGTTTCGGGGCAGGGGAAGGTAGAGTTAGTCCCGGAAGGGATGAGGTTGATTCCCCAAACACCTCAATGCACCCTTACCATTGAATAAAAACCTGGGGAGGGCCTGCACCTCCCCATGTTAATAAAAAAGGATTGGAAAGAAAAGGTCTGCTATCCTTCCCCTGCCAAATTTATCAATACTTCAACCAGAGAATGGCTGTTACCAGGCGGGGATATAAGCGGGAACCCAAATCTTTCCCACTACTTGATTCTACCTGGTCGGTGGCAGCCCACTGGGAACTACTTGTTCTGAGCCATCGGGCATGGATTCCATCCCGCTCAATTTTCTCCCCCGAAAACCCGAGAATCCGCTCGGCCACAAATTGATTGATGAAAATTTTGGAAAGCCAGGTGTTTTTGCTGGTAGAAGAAAGCTTCCATCCTCCAGAGGTACTATCTAAGCAGAGCCCCTCTTTGAGAACCGTAGAAAGATGTTTTTTAAGGGTGGTTATAAAAGTACCAAAGGGCCCCTTTTCTGAGACTGCTTCTTTGGCATCAATGATATAGGGATAAATCAAGCCTTCTACCGCCGGAATGATCCGGGATTGATTATTATTTTCGAAGACCGCGGGGATATACCCTTCTTCTGCAATGAACCGGGAGGCAATAGTGGCAGCAGCGGCCTGGGCCTGCTGACTGATTTCTTGAATTAGGGCATTTTCCTTGTTTGCATCCCCATATCGCTTAAGTATTTCGGCTCCGCAGATGAGGGCTCCCCAGGCCTTTACGGCTAAATAAAGGTTGTTTCGGGCCTGACCAAGGCTAGCATCTAAGGAATCGTAGGTGGTTATTTCTGAGCCTTTACCGCAGCGATCCGAATCGATATCCATGATGCCATCCTTGTTTGCATCCCGGGCCAGTATCGATTGAATGGCGCCCCGCACATATTCCTGGTGTTTTTCAAACCAGGGGCGGTTATTGGTATTATGGATGTAGAGACAGGCCGTAAGGAGCCAGTTTGCCGTTTCTTCGTAGGTCATATAGCTAAAGCATTCAGAAAGGTTGGGTAGCTCATAGGACGAAGTTCCCACAGGAGAAAAACAGTCTGCTACCCCCTGGTCATGGGTAAAGGCAATCCCGTACGAATCCCGATACAAAGAACGTTCCAGAAAGGCTTCCAGTTCTAGTCCTACGGTCCAGGGGGAGTAGATGAGCTCGAAAAAGGCCTGATCTACCGTGAGATCCAGGGTATTCATCATCTGATACTCCCCTTCGTTTACAATAAAGTAGGGATCCCCTGTTTCGGAAAGCAACAGTTCCGTATTGGCGCAGTAACTGTGTGCGGCATGGGATAAAAGAAATTTGCGATCCTCCGATAAGGATGAACGGTCTAGTTCCATATCAAGCCTATGGGCTCGATCTAAAGCTTCCTGGCTATGGCGAAGGGCGTACTGGAGCACCTCTTCCAGGTCCCGGAAAAGACTGGTGTAGTAGGCGTACATGGGTTTTCCCGCTGTTACAATCCCATCCCGGTATACCCCGAGGGCGATAATAAAGGTTTTCTTTTCTCCCGGTTTTATGGTAAAGCGAAGAGCCCCTTCAGAAGCAAGGCGACGGAGAGGTCTACGACCATTGAACACCGCCTCCAGGACCTGCCAGTCCATGGCTTCTTCCACTGCCTCAGATGGTACCGTTGCAAAACCCCAACTTGTTCCCTGGGCGAATCCCAGGAGATTACCCCCCGTGCTATCAGAGAGGGGCCGCCGGATCCCCTGCATTCCAAAGATACCCCGCATTTCTTCTTTTCCCGTCTGGTTGTCAAAAGTAAGGGTCACATAGATGGCGGGGCACAGGTGTTTTTGAAGGACCTGAGTCTCGGTATTGGCAGGATTGGGAACAGTTCCAAAAAAAGAAGTAATTTCCATAGAAAGCTGGCCCGCATCCCATCGTTCTCCGCTATACGATACCTGCCGCTGAATTTCTTCTTCCGTAAAAAGAATATAGCGAGGTACCTCCAAAGAGGGACGAGCAGGCGCATCAGGATCCACATAGGCTTCTACCCCAAGACCTACCTTAATGGAGGGGCAAAAAGGTAAAAGACGAGGAATAGCATTCCCGTATTGATACCCCACAAAAAGAGCCCGCTGAGGAGGTTGTACGTTTCCTACAACAAGTCCTGCACCTTTATTGAAACGCCCGATTACCAACGATGCATAGGCACCCCATATACCGTGGAGGGAATAAAAATCCTTTTCCGGAACAACCACAGCCATTATGTCCTCCGATAAAACAATGTTTCAAAAAGTTAGCTTCCATACTAGCGGAGAGAGACCGGGTTTGCCTATCGGTACTTTGACCTATGATTGGTGAGGAAAATAAAGAAGTAGAGGAGAAATAAGAGCCCTGTGGGGGGTATGCGTTTGAGCACCTTTCCTCCTCTTGACGTAATACCTATAGTGGTACCCCATAACCTGTGTCAACGTTGTTATAATCGTTCTCTACTGGCTATCCAATCGACGGCATAGCGACGGAGATCCGAAGCAGAGCTAAGATTCAATTTTTCTTTTATGTGATCCCGATAGGCATTAATAGTTTTAACTGAAAGATGGAGGGCCTCGGCGATTTCCGCAGCGCTATATCCTTTGCCAATGAGCCGAAAGACCTCCAGTTCGCGGTCTGAGAGTCGTTCTATGGGATCCTTGGAAGCGTGCCCCCCCACTATGCCAGAAAGCATTCGGTCCCGCAAATGATCACTTACCGCTATACGGCCATCTAACACGGTTCGAATAGCGTTTAAAAGAACCTCGGGACGTTCGTGTTTCATCACGTAGCCTAGGGCCCCCGCTGCCAGGGCCCGCTCTCCATAGAGGGATTCTTCGTGCATGGAAACCACCAGGACCTTTACCTGCGGATAGTCGTTTTTGATGATTTTGATAAGCTCGAGGCCGCTTTTTTCTTGCAATGAGATATCTATGATGGCCAGATCTACCCGCCGCTGGGATAATAGCTCCAACGCTTCGGTTATGGATCCCGCTTCCCCTTCTAGTTTTAGGTTTAGTTCCTGTTGCACGAGGGTAACTACCCCCTGACGGTAGAGGGGGTGATCGTCCACAATAATAAAAGAGGGATAGAAGGCCATTTTTACCTCCCCATTCTGCAGATAATGGTCGTTCCCTTTTCGCTGGACTGGATATCTAGTTCAGCCCCAATGACACTGGCCCGGTATTTCATGATTCGTAAGCCCATGCCAGAACTCGAGGGCAGGGAAAACCCGATCCCGTCATCAGTAATTTCGATGAGGACCGTTTCCCGGATTTTTCTGAGGGATACGGTGATATTACTAGCCTTAGCATGGGCAATAGCATTATTCAAGGCCTCTTGGATGATTCGGTACAAATGAAGGGCCACATCTGATTTTTTGATAGAAAAACATCCCTCTACATGGAATTGAATGGTAGCCTGACTGCGGGCCTGGGCCGCGTGAATCAGTTCCTTGACCGCTTCAATAAAACCCCGGTCCTCTAAATCCACCGGGTATAGTCCCCGGGCAATATACTTGGCGTGGCGGGCGGTGCGGCTTGCTTCCTCAGCAATTTCCGAGGCGGCCCGGGCGGCCTCTTCTCCGGCAGCGGTTCCTAAGCGGCGAAGGTTCCCTTCGAGAATGGCTGCCATAAGGCCGATACTGGCAATGTTCTGACATAGATCGTCGTGGATATCCCGGCCTATGCGACCCATGATTTCGTGGGAAATGGCGAGCAGTTCCTGTTCCAGGGCCCGACGCCGTTCAATTTCCTCTATAAGGCGTTTGTTGGCCCTTGAAAGTTCTATTGTTCGTAATCGCACCTCCTGTTCAAGCTCTTCTTCCCGGTTTCGTTCAGAGGCCATTAACAGGGCCCCTTTCAAAGCACTGGAAATTTGATCCCGCAGGGCATCAAAGACCCGTCGGTCTTCGCTATCGCCGGTACAGATAAAGTAGCCAAGCCGTTCTTTGCCAAATCGCAGGGGCTCACAGACGTATGAGGCCCAGCGATAGGGAAGTCCACCGGGGATAATGTCGGCGATGCGAAAACGGAGCCCCCGGGGAGCAAGAATGCGGATCCGGTCTCCCGTTGCGGCAAGTAACAGCCGTCCCCATACAGGGCGGGGTTCGGAAGAGGCAAACACCACAAGCCAGCAGGCAGATATGCCCAGGGTTCGGATGCCCCGGCCTATTTCAGCTAAAATGTCGGGGAGTGAAAAGGATGCCACCAGGGATGCCTCTATCTCTTGAAGCACCGCGGTCCGACGTTCTACCGAACGTCGAAGATTTGCCTGATACCGGGCTATCCCATCGGCAACGATAACTCGGGCCCGTTCTTGCTGACCCGGGGTAAGATGGTAATGGCCGATTCCCGCGGGGTTTTTCCCCTGGGCGAGGGTGGCATTCACTTCGTGCACAAGGCGTTCCAGAGGATCCGGCATGGTTCCTTTAAAAAGGGGTTCATCGGGGATATCTATAGCGGTAAGATGCGGGGATCGACATCCACAGGATTCCCGGTAAATACAGGATACCCCCGGTAGCATGACGGTCTGGGGGGCTTGCTCTGTATCCAGGGCGATGGCTAATTGATTAATGGCCTGGAATCCCAGTTCGTAGGCCTTTTGTCGTACCGTGGTGAGGGGGGGAATGCTGAAGCGGCTATCTTCGGTATCATCAAAGCCGGTGACGGACACCTGTTCGGGGACGGAGATTCCCAATTCTGAAAGGGTCTTCAGGGCCCCCAGGGCCATTTGATCATTGGCAGCTACCACCGCATCAAAGGGAACGCTCTGGGAAAAGATGGTAGCGATGGTGTTGCTTGCCTCATCTTCCTGAAAGTTGCAATATTCTACCTGTACCTGGCTTTCCGGTCCCAGAAGTTTGTTGATTTTCTGGGTAAATTCTTTTTGCCGGGCCATTGATTCGGGATGCCGGAAAGGGCCTGCCAGGAAGAGAAAACGACGCCGGTTATGGACTTTTACCAGGTGCTCTGCTAACTCTTCCATGGGCCCCCGGTTATCGATGCACACCGAAGGAATTCCCGGGAGATTAACCCCTATGGAAATCACCGGTTTCCCCTTAAAATGGGAAAGAAAACGCAATAGCTCCTGCTGGCTTATATAGGTGGCAATGACATTGGTCATAACCGCCAGGGCAGAAAGGTTACTTCGCTCTGCCACATCAAAGGCGATATTATCCATCGCTTCGAATCCGATGGGACTTTTGAGGCGCTGGCCACCAAAAAAGACGATGGTTCCCCCCCACTGGCGGGCCGCGTCGGCCGCGCCGTTCCACACCGCATGTTGATAGGGGTCATCCAGGCGGGCTGCGAGAAACCCAAAGGTCCGAACGGGCATGGCTCTATGCTTAACCTAGTGCTACATCGAGGGTCATCATAACCGCGAAGCCCACAATAAGGCCTAGGGTTGCAATGTGTTCGTTCCCTTCTCGGCGGGATTCAGGAATGACTTCTTCGGCCACCACGTAAATCATGGCCCCCGCTGCAAAGGCAAGGGCATAGGGCAGAAGGGGCCGCAACAATCCGACCAAGGCCGCCCCCGCTACCCCTGCGATAGGTTCCACAATGCCCGAAAGTTGTCCATACCAGAAGGCCTTAAAACGTCCCATCCCATCCCGCCTAAGGGGAATAGAAACGGCGGCCCCTTCGGGGAAATTCTGCAGTCCAATACCGATTGCCAGGGCGATGGCCCCTGCTAAGTCTGCAGAGGGGATCCCCGCAGCTACGGCTCCAAAGCCCACTCCCACAGCCAATCCTTCTGGAATGTTATGCAGCGTAATAGCCAGAACCAGGAGGATAGAACGGCTCCAGCTCGTTTTAATTCCCTCTGCTTCACTGCGCTGATACTCTATATGAAGGTGAGGTAACAAACGATCCACCACTCGGAGAAAGAAGGCGCCGCTCAAGAAGCCTACCAGGGTTGGTACCCAGGGAATAAAGCCCATAGATTCGGATAGATCGATAGCGGGAGCAAGGAGGGACCAGAAACTCGCCGCTATCATCACTCCTCCTGCAAAACCAAGCATTCCATCAAGCACTTTCCGATTGATGGTCTTAAAGAAAAAAACCATTCCTGCACCCAGGGCGGTGAGACCCCAGGTGAATAGGGTGGCCAGGAGGGCCTGCACCACTGGGGGTATAGCTTCTACGTGATTCATCGGTACCCACTCCTTTCTGTGGTGTATCCTAGCGGGGAGAAGCCCTTTTGTCCAGCTTGCCTTAACTACAGCCTGTGGTACTCCCGCAGGTGTCACATTTAAGGCAGGTGCCGTTTCGAATGAGGGTAAAACTTCCGCAGGCGGGACAGGGGTCTCCCTCATACCCTTTTACCCGGGCCTGGGCTATTTTTTGCGCCAGGACCCTTTCTTCGTTTGAAATTCCGTCGGTAGCGGTGGTACTGGTTCCAGCGTCCTTTGCAGCGGACCGGCTACTTTCTTTCGAACGTCCGTAGGGCCGGAAACCGGTGCTGGGACGGACGGTACCGTTCCCCGGCCGGCGATGGCTTTCTTCTCCTCCTGAAGCACTGGAAAAACCGTCTCCCCCCGTGGCGGTGGCCAAAAGATCCTCCGGTTTTACCTGGGCCAGGTCGGTCCGTTTCAGGTAGCTGATTGCCAGGTCCCGGAAGATATAGTCGATCACACTGGTGGCCATCTTGATGTAATCATGTCCCTGTACGATGCCGTTGGGTTCAAAGCGACTAAAGGTAAAGGCATCCACGTATTCTTCGAGGGGAACGCCGTACTGTAATCCCAGGGAGACCGCGATGGCAAAACTGTTAAGGAGACTCCGGAAGGCCGCTCCTTCTTTGTGCATATCCAGGAAGATTTCTCCCAGGGTCCCGTCTTCGTATTCACCGGTGCGGATAAAGATGGAGTGCCCACCGATTTTTGCCTTTTGGGTATATCCGGAACGCCGGTTGGGCAGGGGTTTACGGACGCCCCGCTGGTGCCATGGTTCGGTGGTTGCGGAAGCATTCGATGCACCGGCACTGCCTGGGCTGCCCTTTTCTGCCACCGAGGGGCTTCGCTGAGGTGCCAGAGAACTGTCCAGGGTCTTTTGAATAGCCACGATGGTATCCGCCAGGGGATCTGTGCCCGGCGCAAAGGATGAAAGGGGCTGGGAAAGTTTAGACCCATCTCGATACAGGGCTACCGCCTTAAGACCGCTGCGCCAGGCCAGCATGTACGCCCCCTTCACATCTTCATAGGTAGCGCTGTTAGGCATGTTGATAGTCTTGGATATGGCCCCCGAGATAAAGGGCTGTACCGCCGCCATCATGCCGATGTGGGCTTCCCAGGGAATAGAACGGCGAGATCCCTTCCCCGAGGGCGTGGCCGTATCGAATACCGGGATGTGTTCTGGTTTGAGGAGAGGACACCCTTCGAGTCCCATGGTACCACAGGCGTAGGTTTCCGCCGCTTCTATTTCTTCAGTGGTAAAGCCCAGGTGTTTAAGGAGACTAAAGCCGGGTAGCTGGTAGGTGGCTTCTGGGATACCCAGCTTTTCTTCGAAAAAGTTTTTGCCCAGCACCCAGGGCGTAAAGACCCCTTCCAGGGTGTAGGCATTGTCCAGGGCCTTTTCGATAGCCCTAAGTTCCTCTTCGCCAAATCCTTTTTTGGCAAGGCTTCCCGGATTAATAAAGGGGGCGCTTGTCAGAGTCTTGTGACCGAGGGCGTACCTAATGATTTCTTCCCTTTCTTCCGGGCTATAGCCGAGGGCTTCTAAGGCCGGGGGAACCGACTGGTTGATAATCTTAAAGTATCCTCCGCCGGCAAGCTTTTTAAACTTAACCAGGGCAAAATCCGGTTCTACGCCGGTGGTATCACAGTCCATAAGGAGACCAATGGTTCCCGTGGGGGCGATAGCCGTAACCTGGGCGTTTCGGAAGCCATGCTCGGTTCCCAGGGTAAGGGCTTCGTCCCAGGTGGCCCGGGCCGCCGCGAGAAGGTCCGGCGGGCAAAGGGCGGCGTTAATGCCGCAGGGAATCGTATGGAGCCCTTCGTATTCTCTGGCGGGAGCATTGTAGGCGGCTCGCCGGTGATTCCGGATAACCCGCAGCATAGCCTCCCGGTTTTCGTTGTACCGGAGGAAGGGACCCAGGGCCCGGGCCATCCGGGCCGATTGGGCGTAGGCTTCACCCGAAAGAATTGCCGACAGGGCCCCCGCCACGGCCCGACCCTTTTCTGAATCGTAGGGGAGGCCCATCACCATGAGAAGGCTTCCGAGGTTGGCAAAGCCGAGCCCTAAAGTTCGATATTCATAGGAAAGCTGGGCGATGCGGGCAGAGGGGAACTGGGCCATGACCACCGAAATTTCAAGAATGGTGGTCCAGATGCGAATGGCGTGACGGTAGGCCTCCACATCAAAATACCGACGGGAGACATCATAGAACCGGAGGAGATTGACGGAGGCCAGGTTACAGGCCGTATCGTCCAGGAACATGTACTCTGAACAGGGGTTGGAGGCCCGAATTTCGCCCCCCGCAGGACAGGTATGCCAATCATTAATGGTGGTGTGGTACTGCAGCCCCGGGTCGGCGCACTGCCAGGCCACCCGGGCAATGCGGTCCCAGAGTTCCCGGGCCCTGAGGGTTTTTACCGGTTTTCCATCGACCCGGGCGGTAAGGGTCCACTCGGTATCGTTGATTACCGCCTGCATAAACTCGTCCCGGACCCGCAGACTGTTGTTGCTCGATTGGCCGGAAACGGTGTTATAGGCCTCGTCATCCCAGGCGGTGCTAAAGACCGCGGGGTTTACGGTGGTATCCCCCTGCTCAAGGCGACGCAAAAGTTGATACAGGTAGGTGGGCGGAATGGCGTCTTCCAGGGCTTTCCGGAGGGCCACCGTTAATTCATGATTTTTTTCTATGTTGAAGCGGTCGGTATCGGGACCCCGGAAGTTAGCAAGGGCCTGCCGTATCCGTTCCAGATGTTTTTTGATGATAAGGGAACCGGTAGCCATGGAGGCCACCTTGTGTTCCTCCTCTGCCTTCCAGTCGATGTATTTTTCTACGTCCGGATGGTCCATATCGAGGGTGACCATCTTGGCGGCCCGTCGGGTGGTTCCCCCCGATTTAATGGCGCTGGCCGAACGATCTCCTATTTTAAGAAATGAGAGGAGCCCGCTGGAAACCCCGCCACCGGAAAGCCGCTCGTTGGCTCCCCGAATTTTAGAAAAATTAGACCCCGTCCCGGACCCATACTTAAAGAGCCGGGCTTCCCGGGTAATAAGGTCCATGATGCCCCCTTCGTTTACCAGGTCATCTTCTATGGAGAGGATGAAACACGCATGGGGCTGGGGGCGTTTGTAGGCACTGTCGGATTTTTTTACCTGCCCATCGGCAGGATCTACGTAGTAGTGGCCCTGGGGTGGACCATCGATACCATACACGGCGTAGAGCCCCGTGTTGAACCACTGGGGACTATTGGGGGCCCCCATCTGATGGGCCAGCATATAGCAGGTTTCGTCATAAAAGGCCCGGGCATCTTCATCGGTATCAAAATAGCCCTGTTCTTTCCCCCACCACATCCAGGTATAGGCAAGACGGTGAAACACCTGTCGGGCATCGTGTTCGGCCCCGTCCCGGGGAATATCCTCACCGCTTTCTCCACTTCCCCGGCCGCTTCCCCCGGGGACCCACTCTTGCCATGCCAGGGCCCGATCGGCGGGAACCCCCGCCTTTCGGAAGTATTTCTGGGCCAAAATGTCTGTCGCAATTTGACTCCAGAAACTGGGAACGATCACGGTCTCTTCCGAGAAAATCAGTTTCCCATCGGGATTCCTGATTTCACTTTTCCGTTTTTCCCAGAGAATATCGCTGTAGGGACCTTGTGTGCCGGCGGTAAAATACCGTTCAATCTTCATAGGATGCTCCTTGTTTCTGTCCACGGTCTATGATGCTCTGTTAGCCGTATCATTATCAATATTCTTATAATACCATACTAATGGTGTAATGTAAAGGATGAATACTCTATATAAAGTGTTATTTCGAATTTAAGAGAATTCGTGGGTTTTACCAGAAAAATTGATGGGCCGCAGGGAATTTGCAGTATATTATTGGCAGGATAGTTGTTATAGAATAGAATAAAGAGAATGACAAGAAGTGGCGAAGAAGGAGCGCGGCGGTGCAAATAGGATTAGTTCATTATCATCTGCTCCAGGGGGGAGTCACGACGGTACTCCTCCAGCAGGCCCGGATGTTGCAGCGGGCTGGTCATAGGGTGGTTGTTTTTACGGGCCAGAAAGGAAAGGCCCTGTCTGATATCCCGATTGTAGAAATCCCTGGCCTGGGATATGAGGGAAAGCTGTACGAAACGGGAGTTCCGCCAATTGCAGGGAGAGAAAAAGAAGGTCCCCATCAAAAAGAGGTTTCGGCAGAGGACCTCGCCCGGCATCTTGAAAAGGCCATAGCAAAATCGTTTTCTTCGATAGACGTCCTCCATGTACACAATCCTCTCTTGCGTAAAAACAGACAATTGTTGCCAGCCTTGGCGCTTCTGAAAGAGCGGGGGATACCCCTCTTTCTCCAGGTCCATGATTTTGCAGAGGACTTTCGGCCCGATGTGTATGCCTTTTCAGTGGCCTATCCTGATGATTGTCATTATGGGGTGATCAATAGCCGGGATTATTCTTTTATGATCCGGGCGGGGGCTCTGCGAGAAGGGGTGCACATTATACCGAATGTGGTGGTACCCATTCAAAGTTCCCCTTCAGGAGTGGAGCAACACGAGCGGGATCTCTTTTTGTATCCCGTCCGGGGCATTCGGCGAAAAAATCTGGGGGAAGCCCTGCTCCTGTCCCTCTTTCTTCCCCGGGGGACCAGGCTTGCCATAACCTTGCCACCCACGTCTTCCCGGGACGAACCCATCTACCAGTCCTGGAAACAATTGGCCCAGGACCTGCGTCTTCCTGTAGAATTCGAAGTGGGTCTCCATCATCCTCTACCGGAACTGTACGGCCGGGCCCGGGCAATTATCACCACCTCGGTAAAAGAAGGCTTTGGATTCTGTTTCCTGGAACCCTGGACTGCCGGGCGGGCCGTCATAGGGCGGCGGATTGATTATGTGTGTAGTGACTTTGAGAAAGAGGGGCTCCAATTCCCCGATTTGTACGAACGTATAGATATTCCCTTTGCTTATATTCCGCCGGTAATACTTCGGAAAAAAATAGAAGGAACCCTGCGAAAGGTGTATGAAGACTTCAATCTTGAACTGGCCCCCCATGTGCTTAAATTGATTACGGATGACCTTTTTTCCCGGGAGGTCTTTGATTTTGGCAGGATGGATGAGGAACTGCAGCGGGATGTGATTACCATGGCGGCTTCCAACGAAGCGGTGCAAGAGGATCTGCGGGAACTCAATCCTTTTCTTCAGAATCTACAGAACTGGAACGAGGATCCTGCCCTCATAGAAGCAAATAAAACGCGGGTGTTCCAGCACTATCGGGAACAGGTTATCCTGGATCGCCTCCTTGCAGCCTATCGGGGGGTACAGGAGCACCCTGTCAGGATGCATATTTCCCGGTCTATTCTCCTAGACCTTTTCCTGGATCCCCTTAAGGTTTCTTTAGTGGGGATAGGATTACTGTAGTAAACGGATGCGTACTTCCTATGGATGAACAGAAAAAGACTGAGTTTTTGGCCCTGATTCGAGAATCCCTTCGTCCTCTGACTCCGGAGGGGATTGGGAAACTCCCGGAGCCGTTCGGGGGGCGTCTGTATCCGTCGTATCAGCCGAAGGATTGGCAGATTCGGGCGGTGCTCTTTGATGTGTATGGGACGCTTCTGCAGTCTGCCACGGGAGACATGGCTATTCAAACCGAGTATCTGCGGGGGTCCGCCGACGCGGTGGCCCTGTGGGCAACCGAAGACATGACAGGGGAAGAACTAAAGGCCTTCTTCAGGGATGCGGTGCAGGCAGAGCATCTTCGCCAGTATGCCACTACCCCCTATCCGGAGGTGCGGGTGGAGGAACTGTGGGCCCGCCTCCCCGGAAAAAGAGAAGATGTGGATCCCCAGGAACTGGCTCTGCGCTACGAACTGGCGATTAATCCGGTGTATCCCATGCCCCATCTGGAAGAATGTCTCCGTGAGCTTGGGCGTGGGTCCCTTGTATTGGGGATCGTGTCGAATGCCCAATTTTACACCCCCTTAATGCTCGAAGCCGTTTTGGGGAAATCCTTGGAAGCGGCGGGTTTTGCGCTAGACCTTTGTATATATTCCTTTGAAGTAGGAGAGGCAAAACCCTCGCCAACCCTGTTTAAACAGGCTCGAGGGGCCCTTGAAAAACGGGGCATAGAGGCCAGCCAGGTGCTGTATGTAGGAAACGATATGTTGAATGATGTGTACGGCGCCCATATGGTGGGATTCAGGACGGTCCTCTTTGCCGGCGATGGTCGTTCTCTCCGATTGCGGGAGGGCAACCGGCTCTGTCAAAATCTTGTTCCCGATCTTGTCATCCAGGACCTCTCTGATTTAGTCTCTATAGGGGACCTCTGAAAAGGGTTTCCTTCGGTGTGTTCGGGGTGCGGAATACCTTCCCCGGTCGGCCCTCGGCGGACCAAAGTTTTTCTGCCGGTGCAGGAAGATGTAAAAAAGGGGCCCCGGTCGGTGCAGGGGATGGGAAAAAGGGTTTGCCGGCCAGTCCCGGGGAATTCGAGAGGAGGGGCCCCGGTCCGTGAGAAAAATTGTACTGTGAAGCAGGAGTGATGGCTATGCAGAAGCAGCGTATGGTAGTGGTGCGAAAACCCACCAGTCGACTTAAGCGTTTCCTTTCCCGCCTTACCTATGGCGTTATCATCATGCTTATTGTGGGGGCCGCATTTCTGATAGTCCAGGAACTCTTTCATCCCTTTGATATTGTGCTTGATGAAGCGGAAGTTACCCTGGCCCGGCTTGACCGTACCTTGAACCAGAACCTGATTTCGGGAGTATCCCTGGGGACCCTCATGGTGATTCTGGCCCTGGTGGTGGTCTCCATTATTAGCAAGGGGGTCCATACCCGCCAGTATATGGTGTCGTTCTGGCGGGGCATCCTTTCCTCGGGGATCTTTATGATTTCCGACGCCTTTTATCGGTATATTCGCCGTATGGGGCTCGTATATTATTCGGCGGCCCTGGCCCTCTTTATCGCCCTCATGTTAATCCTGGTAGAGATCATCTCCCGCAGTGGGTCGGTCCAGGATGAACGGGAAACAAGAACGGAATTGCTTGCCTCTATCGTATCGGGGCTGGTCTTTGCCCTCCTGGTGCAAGGCGGGGAAGCCCTGATCCACTACCTGTCTCGATTTTTAGGAGCCTGATATGAAGCGGTCCTGGCTTCGATTCCTGGGAGTTCTGGGGCTTGTCATAGGCTGGGGAAGGTATGGCTGGGCCTTTGAGGGTTTTTCCAATGATCCGGGTTCCCACATGTATACCCTGGGGAAGACCCTGCAAAAGGTTTTTGGAAGCCCCCTGGGGACGGCCCAGTTAGTTAAAACCATGCCCGTGTATGGCATTAAAGAGTATCGGTGGGATCCTTACTATGCGGCAAATCTTATGGCCGATGCGGCCCGGGACATAGATATGTTCTTCTTTGGTCCCCTGTATCCCCATGCCCAGACCAAAAGTTTTTCATATAAAAAGAAGTATTCCTCCGAAGAGCTTATCCAGATTGAAACGGCGGCATTGAGGGAGTATATCCAGCACATGCATTCGGGGCTCTCTCGGGTGCGGCATCTTCTGGAAAGTGCCGATACCAATCCCCGGGCTTTGCGAGATGGGCTTTACCTTTTGGGGGTGCTTACCCATTCATACCAGGACCTCTGGGCCCATCGGGGCATAACCAACGAGATGCACAAGGCCCTGTTAAAACACCGGGGACTGGATGTAGATCGGGATCCCCAGCGGATCCAGGAAATGGAGCGACGCCTTGAGGGCTGGCTCAGCCAGTTACCGGGCCTCCTGGGTACTGTGGCAGGGGAGCGCCTTGTCCGGGCCCTCCAGTCTGAGGCGGTTTTTTTGGTTCCCACGGTGGGGGAACGGAAAAAACTTCTGGGCCGGGGACGGGATATTTTTGTGCAGGGAATAGTATACGTGCTTTTTACGTCCGATGGTCCAGAAAGTCTTACCTATTTGGATGCCATTCAATGGGATGTGGATACCCTGGACACCATTTTGTCGGACCCCTTCCTGCTCCAGCAGGCCGCGGTCTGTGCTACCGACGGGGAATTCAAAACGTGGTTGAATAGCCAGGGATATCGATTTTAGAAGGTCCCCGCCGAGGGTGTCCTGGGTTTTGGGGCCCTTCAAAGGTAAGGATAGGGCTAGGCAGGAGATATACCAATAGAAGGTCAAGAAGAGGATGATGATGACAGACCTGTGGTTTTTATTAAAAGGGGTCCTCCTTTCCTGGGAAGTGTGGGCGGTTACCCTGGTTGTTATTTTTTATTTTTCCCTCGTCCTCTATGTGGCTCGCCTTAACCGACGGCCCCGTTCCTTTTTGATGCTAGAAAGTAATAAACCCAAAAAAAAGCGCCCCAAGAAAGAGGTCTCTCCTTCAACCAATGCTGAGACCCCCGAGGTAGAGGTAGAGTAAGCTCTGTGCAAAAGGGGGCGAGTTCTCTACAGGGTGAGCGACAGGGTCCGTTTCCCCCGAAAAAGTAAACAGGTGGTGCTTAGTGCAACCAGGAAGAAGGGCCTATATTACCTACCGGCGAGGCGCTTCCAGTCTTCCCCGAAGCCACCAGGAGCGACGCTCCTTCAAGTACCCAGTCTGGACTAAATGGCGGAGCAGTCTCTCTCCTTCCTGAAAGGAACAGCCAAAAAGGGACTCCATAAGAAGCTGGGAAAGCTCGGGGACCGTAAAACGGCGGGGATGTTTTTTGACATATTCCACCAAGGCTCTTGTTTCCCGCCACTGGGAATTGGCCTTTCCCTGACAGACGTCACAGGCGGTGGGGCCGGGGACACAGCTTGTCCCTTCGTGGCCTAAGAAAGCAAGGAGTTGTTCCCGTCGACAACGGTCTGCGCTACGGCCATATGCGAAAAGTTCCTGATACCGTTGAAAATGGTAGGCATCGGTCCTTCGTCCCCTGCCTAGTTCATCCTCTGGCCCCCACACCAGAATGGCCGTGCTGGGATTGCCATCCCTGCCGGCCCGTCCGGCTTCTTGTAGGTAGGCTTCCACACTGGGAGGTATATCCCTGTGGATAACCGTTCGGATATTGCTCTTGTCCACCCCCATCCCATAGGCACAGGTGGCCACGAGAATGCCCTCCTGACTGGCGAAGAACCATTCTTCTATGGCCTTTTTTTCTTCTTTTTTGAGCCCCGCATGGTAAAAGCGAACCCTCTCGTAGCCATAGTAAAAGGCCAGGTAGTGGGCGAGTTCCCAGGTGCGGGTCCGGGAACCACAAAACACGATGGCGGGCCGTTCTACGGAACGGAGGATATCCCGAACTGCCAGGTCCTTAAGAACGGCTCCCTGACATTGATAGGAAATGTTCGGCCGATCGGGGTTGGCGAGGATGGTATGGGCTTCACCGTCGGGAAAAATGTAGTGGCGGATCTTTTCCAGCACCGGCGGAGATGCGGTGGCGGTAAAAGCCGTAACCAGGGGAGCCTTACACTGTTGAATGATATTTCCTATTTCCAAATAGGAAGGCCGAAAACTTTCTCCCCATTCGCTGACACAGTGGGCTTCATCAACAACCACCTGCCCAATCGTGAGCCCCGGAAGATGTTCCCAGACGGAGGGCGTACAGAGCACTTCTGGATTGGCAATAAGGATGGTCCCCGCCCTGTGTTCCCGAAGGCGATCCCAGATATGATGCCGCTCTTCGGCGGTCTGTCCTCCCCGCAGTATAAGGGGCTGGATACCCCGGGCCTCAAGGCGTCGCCGCTGATCTTCCATCAGGGCAAGGAGGGGATATAACACCAGGGTTGGCCGTTCCATAAGAAGGGCGGGGAGCAAAAAACACAGGGACTTACCGGCACCGGTGGGGAGCACCACAATCTGATGCTGGTATGCCCCGGCCCGTTCCTCTATCCCGTCCTGTGCTTCAGAACCTCTAGCCCCTGGTGGTTCCTGTGCTTCAGGATCTATCTCTGCTCCTTGAGCCTGCTCTGGATTCTCTTGAAAGGCCCGCATAAGCTCTGGCGGCCCCATAAGGGAAATGCCAGCCCTTTGAGCGCCTTCCAGGATATTGGTGATTACGAGCCGCTGGTAAGGATAAAGATAAGAAAGTCCAAAGATCTGTTGGGCCGCCGCGCTGAGGATGTCGGGGGAAATGGGGGCCTCCTCTCCTGTAAAAGGACCCTCCTGTGAAACCGTAGCAAGGGGTGATTCAGGGGAAACCACCTCTGAAAAAAGGAGGATGTTGTTGTTCATCATAGCTACCAAAAAAGAAGAAGAAATCCATCAATGTTGATTGAATAATATTGATTGAATTTTGTGGCCCTTGCCGGGGAAATGATTGATGCCTGTGGTAGGCCTGAAAAAGATGTTCCTCCAAGTTTTCAAAAGGCTTACCGTAACCTCTAGACAGGAAAGGGTCATCTATAGTAGAGTCCAGAACAAGGTTGTAGAGGTTTTTTTCTTTAATCTTGAGAACCCATGTATTCCTTTATCCCTTTGGGGGACCAAAGGGGGTGCAGGGGCTGTCCTTGCGTAGGAGAAGGCCCCGTATTTTATATGGGCGTAACGTCCCGCTGCTAGCGTTTATAAATCCTGTCTGAGGTACCGGTCTATCCCGAATAGAGGCTATCCTACCGATTTTGTGACGCTCCGTCGGGATATGCGCCAGGGATGTATATGACAGAAGAAACTGTTTCCTCTTTTGAACAATTCGGTTTATCCGAACGGGTCCTTTCTGCCCTGCGGGCAAAGGGATTTACCACACCAACATCGATTCAAGTCCTTGCCTTACCCCGGCTTTTGGCCGATGAGGGCCACCTCATTGCCAAGGCCCGTACCGGTACCGGTAAAACCGCCGCCTTTGGCATTCCTCTGGTGGAGCGCATACAGGGACCAAGCCCAAAACCCCGGGCCCTTATTTTAACCCCTACCCGGGAACTCGCCCTGCAGGTGGCAAAGGAAATTCGTTCCCTTGCGGGTGGCCCGTACCCTCGCATTGCGGCGGTGTATGGGGGGGCCTCTCTGGGGGCCCAACTCCGAGAATTGGCCCGGGGAGTGGAGATTGTCGTGGGGACCCCCGGCCGGGTAATGGATCATCTGGAACGGAAGAGCCTGGATATTTCGGCCATCGACTGGTTTATCCTGGATGAGGCCGATGAGATGCTCGACATGGGCTTTTTTGAAGATGTGGAGAAGATCTTTTCCGCTACCAATCCCCAGCGTCGGGTCGCTCTTTTTTCGGCCACCATGCCCCCGGAAATTCTGGATGTGGTCCATCGTTTTATTGGGCCCGTGGAGATTGTTGAAGACACCCGCTCCCTCGAAGAAAAGCCGGCGGTGGATCAATACTATCTGTTGGTTCGGCGGGAAGATCGCCTGGAGGCGCTGCGACGTATCATCGATGGGGCCGATGAATTTTACGGCCTTGTGTTCTGTCCCACCAAGGTGGAAACCGATGAACTTGCCCGTCGCCTGGTGGAGAACGGCTATGCCGCCGAAGCTATCCACGGGGACCTTTCGCAGGAAGCCCGGGAACGTACCCTGCGGCGTTTCCGCTCCCGGATGACCACCATCCTGGTGGCCACCGACGTGGCGGCCCGGGGCATCGATATTGAACGACTGACCCATGTGATCAACTGGGAACTTCCCAACGATACGGAAACCTACGTGCACCGGATTGGTCGAACCGGTCGAGCGGGCCGCCGGGGAGTAGCCATTACCTTTGGAGATCTTAAAAGTCTGGGCCGGATTAAGCACCTTTCCCGAAGCATGGAGAAAACCCTTGGGTCTCCCCTCCGCGTATTGCCTGTTCCTTCTGTAGAAGCGGTTATCCAGGCCTGTGAACGGCGGGTCCTTGCCCGGATCCTTTCATTGGCCTCTGAGGAAACCGGCGAGCCTGATCAAGTAGGTGATGTTGAGATTTTTCAGAATAAAAAGGAACTGCAGCCCTGGGGCGATGCCGGCGTCTCTGAAAAAGGAACTTTTACGGAAGAACAAAACCCGCCGTACCTGCGTATGGCGGTTCCTTCGGAGGGTGGACCGTGGAGTGTCACCGAGGAGGAACCAGGTTCCCCCCGTATGGATCCCCTCCATCGCTTAGCCCGCTCCCTGGCAGAAAAAGTGGGCCCCCAGAGGGCGCTGGAACTGGTGCTGCGGGCTTCTTTTGGGAACGAACTGGATCCTTCCCGCTACGGACCTCTTGTGGAACTTAAGGATAGACCCTTCGAAGGTCGGCAAAGTCGTCCTCTGCAATCCTCTGGATCCCGGCGAAACGGCTCTCTTCAGGGGGGCTCGACGGCGAAGAAAAAGGGACGATGGGGCGAAGCAGCCTCCGATGGGGACCATCGGCGATTCAAAGAGGGACAAAACCTCCCCCGGGAAAAATTCAAAAGCCAGCTCCACCATCGCTTTGAAGTTCTGGGTACTGCCGAGGCCGGAACTGTTTCGAAAAGAGGTTCTTCGTATGGGGCGGGCCAGCGGATCTTTATTGGGATTGGCCGGCGTCATGGTGCAGGGGCCCGGGATGTGGCCCAACTGTTACAGCGTGCCGGAGGGGTCCCCGGCCGTCTGGTGGACCGGATCGAAGTGTTGGAGACCTGTGCCTACGCAACCCTTCCTGCCGAAGCGGCCCGCCGGGCCATCGATTTTGCCCGGCGCAGCCCGGATCATCCGGAGATAAAGGTTGCAGAAAAATCCATACGAGCCCATACTGACTCATGAGATGAATCGCAGATTTCTGCCCCTATCGGTCAAACTAGTGGGTATTATTGTCGGCTCTTAGGCACTTCTCTATGTGGTGGTGGCGATACTCATTTTACAGAGTAGTAGCGGCATAATTAAAGAGCATTTTTGCAATACTATCCACCTCCCTCACCCAGAAATGGTGAAATCTTTTTGTCTTGACAAAAATGGTCATATGCTCATAATGAAAGCATCATGAGTGGAGAAATAGAAAAATTCCCCAAGAGGGGAATTAAACAAATGATTGGGGTAGTGAGCGGAAAGGGTGGAGTAGGGAAATCTACTACCAGCGTGTTGTTGGCCCAGGCTCTGGCTGCCCGGGGCTATACCACGGGGATTCTCGATGCTGATATGACTGGGCCGAGTATCCCCCGATTGCTTGGTCTTGAGGGTCTGAAGGGTGAAAGTGATGGGGAAAAAATTTTCCCCCTAGAAGCCGAGCAAGGTATTAAGGTTATCTCAATTAACATGTTCTTGCCCGATGAAGAAGAACCGGTAATCTGGCGGGGACCGCTTCTGTCGGGGGCTCTAAAACAATTCTATGAAGAAGCGGAATGGGGTGAACTGGATTACCTTGTGGTGGACTTTCCTCCGGGAACAAGTGATGTGGTCCTGAGTGGTTTCCAGCAACTTCCCCTGGATGGTATTGTAGTAGTCGTGACCCCTCAGGACTTTGTGTCCATGATCGTGGCCAAATCAGTAAAAATGGCGAAAAAAACAAACGTAAAGGTTCTGGGCATGGTGGAAAACATGGGATCCATGGTGTGTCCCCACTGTGGAACCGAATTTTCTCTTTTCTCTCAGGCTCAGCGAAGGGATAGTAGGGGAAGTCTCCGTATCCCCGTATTGGCCCGTTTCCCTTGGCATCAGGAACTAGCTCAACGGGGGGCTCTCCTGTGGGAGAATCTTTCTCCTCAGTTGCAGGAAATGGCCGACGGCCTGGTACAGAATATTCTCGTTTCATTAAAATAAATCATCTTTCCCTGTTATTATGCTGTTAGTAGGATGGCGGCACGATCGAGTCATGTCTTTTTAGAATTTCGAAGTGCCGCTGTTGCACTTTTTTATGTCTTGTATAGATAAAAACGGGGCTGTCATTTTTTCTGGATTTTATTGACATCTTTGTTCAATCTATTACAATCCCAAAAAAAAGGTAAAAGGAATGTGTCTATGGTGCTATTGTTTTCTTTTATTCTTTTTCTCTTTTCAGATTTTTCGTAGGCCATAAGTCCTGATGTATCAATGCGGCAATATTCTGGAGAAATTGATGGGAAGTACCCTATTTCCAGGGTATTGAAGGAATTCAAAGTAGAAAATGAGGTCTATCTTTTTGGCTATTACTATTATGATAAATAAGCTTGTTCTCGGTTATTATGAAGCAAATCCAACGTCCGTACGTCTCAAAGATACCTGCCTTTTATTTTTTATTTATTTTAAGGATCGAATATTTGTGTATGAATATGGTGATCCAGCACATCTAGATTTTGGTGCAGGAGTCAGTGCTGAGGGTGTGTATGTGCTAAAGAAATAGGGGATCCTGCTCAAATTGCATAATAATGAAGTGCTTATACTAATTTAAGACTTTTCCCGCTCGGGCAGGGGCGGTAGCGATACTATTATGACGATGTGTGGGCCTCATCTGATGGTGTGGTATGGGAAAGGTAAGCGGTAAAGCGTATAGTTTTGTGTTCAAGAAATCAGAATCCTTACCGCTTAAAAAATAGCGAGAAAATAGCAATCCTGTATCTTTTTTGGGGGACGTCCTCCCCACGAACTCCCGGCGGGGCCCTGAGAAGGGCCCCGCCGGGGGTGAGCCCGGAGTGGGGGGAGCGCCTGATCGCCTGAGCCGTGGGAGCTAAGGTAGTGGGCCGGGCTGGAAGCCCGGCCTGGGGGTAATGTCGAAGCGACGAAGGAAGCAGGCGCGTGGGGGGAGCCGCGAGGGATGAGGCGGCAGTCTGGTACGGGCCAAGCCGGTAGGGGGCGCTGCGGTGCTCCCCCGCCTGGACAATGAGGGCACGAGCCGCCTTTCCGGTGGGGGCGGAGGAACTGGTGGTTCCAGAGGCGCAAGGGGGGAGCCCAGAGGTGTTGAAAGAAGTGATTTTCTCTCGAAAAATCCCTACCATTTTTATGGAAAGTCCCGTATATTTGAGGTAGCGTGAATATCGTTGGGGAGGCGCATCCATGGCAATTATTAACACTACCTATATGGGGCTTCCTTTGCGGAATCCCTTTATTGTGGCGGCCAGTGGTATCACCAATGCACCGGAGAATATTCAGAAATTGGTAAGCCTCGGTGCGGGGGCCATCGTGCTCAAATCCCTGTTTGAGGAACAGATCCGCTCCTATCTTGCCAGCGTACAACAGGATCTTGATATGGCTCACCCGGAAGCGGAGGCCTTTCTGGAAAATCTTGGTATAGAGGCGGGGGCAAGCGAATATCTCCAATTGATTCGCCGGGCCGTCGCCAGTGCGGGGGACGTCCCTATCATTGCGAGCATTAACTGTATAAGCTCCTCCCGATGGGTGGATTTTGCAGAACAGATTGAACAGGCTGGCGCCCGGGCTCTGGAACTGAATATTGCCCTCTGGCCCCGCTCTCCCCAGGAACAAGGCCGGGACCTGGAGGAACAGGTCCTTGCCATTGTCCGTCAGGTTTCGGTGCGAACAAAGTTGCCCATCGCGGTCAAACTTGGCCCCTATTACACCAATCCAGGAAACCTTATTGAACGGCTTGCCGGGGCCGGCGCCCGGTCGGTGGTGCTGTTTAATCGCTTTTACCGCTTTGATTTTAAATTAGACTCCATGACCGTTATTCCTGGCCCGACGTTAAGCTCCCCTCAGGATTACTATGAAAGTCTCCGCTGGATTGCAAACCTCTATGGTAAAGTAGATTGTGAACTGGTGGCGGCCACGGGGATTCATTCGGCTGAAACGGCCCTTAAGATGATTGCTGCGGGGGCTACGGCGGTGCAGGTCTGTTCACTATTGTACCAAAAGGGGCTCGGGGTATTAGAACGGCTGATAGAGGAATTTTCGGCTCACCTCGATCGCCGAAACATAGAGGATATCAATGCCTTCCGGGGTTGTCTTTCCTACATGGCGAATAACCGGGAAGCGTCCTATGAACGACTTCAATATATTCGCGCATTGACCGGCGGACTGGAGTGATTCCGCATTGACGAGGCGCCGCTTCTCGGCATAGGATGTTTCCCATGGGTGCTTCCGAAACACCGCTGGAAAAGATGCGCCTCGCCGCGTATAAGCGGATTCTCAAACAGGATACGGAAGAAGGGGAGAAAGAAGGGGAGGGAACGGGGGGCCCTGGTTCTTCTCGCGACGGCTCTGGGCGTCCCCGGCGCTCTGGTTCCCCGGTCCTCCAGGAGGTGCCGCTTCGCTCCGATGAGAAACCTCCTGTAAATAAAGAAGGGTCCCCTTCCCCAAAAAGTGGGACCACAAGAGCCCCTTCGGCGACAGAAGCACCGTCAGCGGGAGGTTTCTTCAAGGTTACCACCGCAGGGGCTGGGGCATCAAAGGAAAAGTCCATGTTTGTAGAGGATCACAAAAAGGATACTCAAAAAGGCTCTTCTTCCAGGGGAGCCCCTTTTACTTCTTCGAGGGGTACCCCTGATGCTGCGGAGGATCGCACAAAGGGTGTACAGGGAGAAAAGTCGCGGAAGCCTTCACAGGGCTACACCCCTCGAGGAGAGAGGGAGGGGGGCTTTCAGAAACAAACGAGAGAAGGTCCGCTGCCGTCGGGCGCACCCCGGGCCG
Organism: Treponema sp. J25; assembly: GCF_004343725.1. Lineage (NCBI taxonomy): Bacteria > Pseudomonadati > Spirochaetota > Spirochaetia > Treponematales > Treponemataceae > Treponema > Treponema sp. J25. The sequence continues at coordinate 12,657 of NZ_PTQW01000016.1, read as the reverse complement.
AGAAGGAAGGGGGGGCGACTCCAAAGGGGGGAACCCAGGAAAGCAAGTTTCGGCGGGTGGCCAAGCTGCTCCTGATTATCGGTAAAGAAGAGGCCTCCCAGATCCTCTCGCGGCTGGATGAGGCCCAAATCGAAGCGATAACCCGGGAACTTGCCTCGATTAAGGTGGTTACCCAGGAAGAGGCAAAAGAGGTTCTGGAAGAATTTCGGGCCCTCTTGGCCCATCGTTTGGGAAGCTATGGGGTCGATCGGAAGGCACAGGGAGGGCCTGAAACGGCGAAACTGCTCCTTACCCAGGCCTTTGGGGAAGAGGTGGCAGAGCGCTATCTCCGGCGGGCCGCTCCACAAGCCCTGGAAAAACCCTTTCAGTTCTTAGAAGAATACCGGGCGGAACAGATTGTCCCCCTTTTAAAAGAAGAAACCATCCCTACGCTGGCCCTTATTTTCTCCCACCTTTCGCCCCCATTGGCGGCCCGCTGCATCAAGCTGTTGGATCCTTCTATCCGGGTCCAGGTGGTGCGACGGATTGCGAAGATGCAGAAAATTGCCCCTGAGGTGATCGAACGGGTTTCGGAGGCCCTCCGGGAGAAAATTCGGAATGTAGGAAAGGTAGATAGCCCTGAAATTGATGGGAAGGCTACCCTGGCTGAAATACTGCGACATAGCAATCCAGAACTGGGGGAAGAGATTTTAGAGGCCCTAGAAGAACAGGACCCTACCCTGGGCCAGGAATTAAAAGAGCGGTTGTATACCATCGAGGATATTGTGCGAATAGAAGACCGGGTGCTCCAGGAAAAACTCCGTTCCATGGGCGATCGGGATATTGCCCTTCTTTTGAAAGGCAAGACCCATCGGGTGGTGGATAAGATTAAATCGAATCTCTCGAGTACCCGTCGTACCCTGGTGGAACAGGAAGGAGAACTCCTGGGGGCGGTTCCCCGCCGGGATGTGGCGGAAATAGAGCGGGACTTCCTTTCGTGGCTTCGTCTGGGCCGTGAAAAGGGGACCATCCCCTTTATCGATGAGGAAGACCTGGTTACCTAACGACTGATGGATCCTTTTGGCGAAGAGGATCCCCCGACGCTTTTTTGTTGGATGCCCTTCTTAAAACTAATGCTTAAAACTAACGATCCCTTTTGACGAAGAAGGAGCCCCTTTTCCCCTCTTTTATACGGGTTTGAGACGATGAGCCTTTTTGAAAAAGAGGGCGCCCCGTTCCCATCTTTTGGTTTGGGAAAATGAACCCCTTGTTACTTTAGCGGCAACGGACGTGTCGGGCGCCCTTTTTGTGGTGGTACAGGCGACTCGGCGGGTGAAATTTGAGCGGTCCCCCTGGATACACAAGGGGGTATCCACAGGAGAGGGGCCTGTTTACACGGTCCTGTCCCCTGGGGTATGAATAGAACATGATACAAACATCCCTTACGATTGGTCAAAACCTGCACGGTTTTACTATTGTTTCCATTGAACCGCTCGAGGAACTGAATGGGGTGGGTATCTGGGCCCGCCACGAACAAACCGGGGCCGAGGTGTTCCACCTCTATACCGATGATGAAGAAAACCTCTTTGCCTTTGCCTTCGCGACACCCCCTTCGGATTCAACGGGGGTGGCCCACATCCTGGAACATTCGGTGTTGTGCGGCTCCCATCAGTATCCCCTTAAAGATACCTTTGTGGTGCTTGCCCAGGGAAGCCTCCAGACCTTTTTGAATGCCATGACCTTCCCTGATAAAACGGTATATCCCGCCAGTTCTACCAATCGGCAGGATTATTTTAACCTGATGGCGGTGTACGGTGATGCGGTGTTTCATCCCCTTTTGGAAGAATGGACCTTTATGCAGGAAGGCCATCGGATCGAAATCCCCGCCACTATAGAAAAAGGGGAACCCCATACAAACGGGGCGATGGCTAACCGGTCGGCCCCGCTGATTCGGACGGGGGTGGTGTATAACGAAATGAAGGGAAACTACTCATCTGCCGAATCCATCGCCGCCGATTGGGTCTTCCGTTCGGTGCTCCAGGGAACCCCTTACGGTTTTGATTCGGGGGGTGACCCCGACGAAATCCCCCGCCTGAGCTGGGAAGAACTTCGGGCGTTCCATCGCCGTTATTACAGTCCTGCGAATTGCCGCATTTTCTTGTACGGGAACATCCCTACGGAAGACCAGCTTGCCTTTTTAGAGGAACGATTTTTTAGCAATGCTACGGATTCCTTCCCGTTTGAAAACGGAGTCGCACCGGGAAAGAGGGGGGGACTGTTCCCGCGGGCTCCCCGCTGGGGGGAACCTCGCCACATTGCCGTTCCCTATCCGGCGGCTTCTCCCGATGCAAAATCGATTGTCCTCCTTTCCTGGCTTGCGGGGGACAGCACCGACATAGAAGAAACCCTGGGCCTCGCAGCCTTAACGGAAGTGCTCCTTGGTCACGACGGATCTCCCCTTGCCCGGGCCCTGGTGGAATCCCATCTGGGAGAGGACCTGGCCCCCGGAACGGGCCTCGAGACTGACCTTCGGGAAACGGTCTTTGCCGCAGGGCTGCGGGGGGTAGCGCCGAATCGGGAAAAGGATGTGGAAGCCCTCATCCTGAGCACCCTCCATGACCTGGTAGAGAGGGGCATCCCGCCCCAGGAGATAGAGGCGGCCCTCTTCTCGTTAGAGTTTTCGAACAAGGAACTTCGTCGGGCCGGGGGACCCTTCTCGCTCGTGCTTATGCGCCGGAGCCTCAGGGGCTGGCTCCACGGCACAAGCCCCTGGGAGACCCTGCAATTTCGAAGGCCCTTTGAACAGCTCAAGCACCGGATAGCCCAAAACCCCCGGTACTTTGAGGAGCTTATCACCCGGTATTTGCTGGACAATCCCCATCGGGCCCTGGTTTCGGTGTACCCTGAGGTGGGGCTTTCGCAGCGCAAAGCCGAAGCGGAAGCCCGGGAACTGAAGGCCCTTTATGAGCGCCTTTCGGAAGAGGAACGGCGGGAACTCCTTCAGAAAAGCGAGTTTGTCCGTCAAAAGCAAAGTGAGGGGGATGACCCGGCCATGTTGGGGCGGATTCCCCACCTCCGTCGGACCGATATATCCCTCAAGGTAGAACGGGTTGAACGGTCCGTGGGGTCCCTGGGAGCCATTCCCCTTGTGGCCCATAGCCTGTATACCAATGGGATTACCTACGGCGACCTGGCCTTCCCGGTAGATGTGGTGGGTAAGGAAGATTATGCGCTCCTTCCCTTCCTTGCCCGCTGTATTCCGGCCCTGGGGCTTCCCGGCGAATCCTACGCTCAGGTCTCAAGCCGAATGGCCCGGGTGGTGGGTGGATTTTCTGCCTTCTTGCACAGTTCCTCGGCTGCGCCGGGGGCGGCAAGGGCCGTGGCCACTTCGCCGGGGATCTTCGATCTGGTGGGCCGGGATTGGATTGTTTTTCGGTTCAAGACCCTTCACGAGCGGTTTGAAGCGGCCCTGCCCCTCGTGCTTGATCTTATCCGGACTGCAGATTTTTCGGATCATCGCCGCCTTAAGGATCTCCTTGTAGAGTATCGAAACGATCTGATCTCTTCTCTTATTCAGTCGGGGCACTCCTATGCGATCTCCGCGGCGGGCCGGTACGCTTCCCGCGCTCGCTATGTGGAAGATCTCTGGTATGGGATTCCCCAGATTGGCTATGTTCAAACATTGGTGCGCGACGATATAGAGAAGGTGGCCGCAAAACTCTCGGCTCTCCGGGATACCCTGGTAGCTTCCGCGGGGCTCCTCGTGCACCTGACGAGCGAAGATTCCTATCGGGAACGGGCCGAGGCCCTGCTTGCCCAGCACCTGCAGGGTTTTTCGGCTCCCCGGCCCCAAAAGGAGTTGTTTTCCCAGGAAGTATGGGGGGAGGCTGGGGCCTCGCTTGCTTCAGAGCCCTCGCAGTCCCCTCAGCGACTTGAGATTTTTCTGGTGCCGCCCCTCCAGGTGGGGTTTGTGGCCCAGGCCTTTCCCGCGGCCCCCTTTGCGAGCCCCGAACACAGCGCAGAACTGGTGCTGGCCCATCATGTGTCCACGGGGCCCCTTTGGGAGAAAATCCGCATGCAGGGGGGAGCCTATGGGGCCTTTGCCTTCCCCGATGGTCTAGAGCCGGTATTTGTCCTGGCGACCTATCGGGATCCCCAGGTGCACCGATCAATCCAGAGTATCCGGGCGGTCCTGGAACAGGCATCCCAGGAGAAACTTCCAGAGGAATATCTTGAAAAGATCATCATCGGCGCCTATGCCAAAGAGACCCGGCCTAAAACCAATCCTGAAAAGGCCATGGCCGACTTTTTACGGTTCCTGACCGGTATTACGGAGCGACAGCGGGAACAAAAGCTTCAATTCCTGGTGAACTGCACCGCCGAGGCGCTGGCGCAGCGGGCCCGGGAACTGTATCGAGCATACGAACAGGCTCCCCTGGCCCTTCTTGCAGGAGAAGAGGTTGCCCGGAGCCTTGAAAAAGAATACCGCCGGCCGGCCATCCCGGTATCGATTTAAGTAACGGTGACGGGCGCCGCGGAATCTCCTCGGGCGTGCGCCACTGAATCTGCCAGCCTTCCATCCCTCACTACCCTCCATGAAAGGGGGCTAACCTCCGATGGTGGGGCTAGCGGCGAGGGGAACAAAGGGCCGGCTTTTTTGTCTGGGGGCCCCGGGGTTTCTCTGAACGGCCCCCGCCATCATCTAATAGCTGGCTATGCCATGGAGAAGCCACCGAAACTTAGGCGGGCCCGGGGAGGAGCTAGCGGCGAGGGGAACAAAGGGCCGGCTTTCCTTTGTGTGGGGGCTCCATGGGTTTCTCTGGGGGCCCCCCAATCACCAGCTATGCCCAACTACGCCATACGAGGGGGCGGATTGTTTTTAAGATATTCGTGTTCTTGCCGGACCTCATCGATAAGGTCCCGCACCTTCCATTCCATGTTTGTTGGGGTCGATGTGGCAAAGGCGATTTCTTTGGGATCCATCCCTGTTTCGGCGGCCACCGCCTTAACGGCCCTCATGATGGCCCCTAATTGTTCCCGAGAAAAACCATGTAAAAAAACAACCGGTGTTTCCATACTGCTCCTTCTTTATAATGCCCTTTTTATAGTGCCTTGCGGTGGAGGTTTTTTCTAGATTCTCAGGGGAATTACAATAAGAAAGTATCCCTGGGCTAACGTATTTTTCCACCAAAAACACCCTATTCTTTAGCTTAAAAGAGTATACCATACTAAGGGATGGGTGTGGATAGCCCACCCATGAAAGGCTTAAATGTAGTATACTAGTATCAATGGATCATAATGAACATGAATACAAAATATGAACTAGTTTTAGTTGATGATGAAAGCCGGGTGACCGAGGCCCTGGAACGTGAAATCCGGCATATCTTCGGTGACGAGCGGTTTTCTATTAAAGCCTTTAATGATCCTCTTATTTCAGCCAAGTATATTGCGGATAATCGGGATTCCGTATTTCTGGTAATATCGGATTTGCGAATGCCCGCCATGAGCGGTAGTGAACTTTTAACTCTTGTTCGGAAGGCCTCACCGGAAATTCAGACGATTTTGCTTACCGCCTATACGGATATAGAGGACATTCAAAAAGCTATCATGGCTTCCATCCAGAGTTTGCTTTTTAAACCATGGACCAGAGACTCCCTGGAAACAGAAATTGCTAAGGCTTACGAACTATGGAACATCAGACGGGAAAACACCTTGCTTGCTAGCCGTATAGATTCCATGCTCAAAGAGGCAGGGGAATTCCAGAAAAGACTGTTTGCCTCCACCATCCCTTCAATTTCTGAACTGCAGATAGAGGTATCATTTATCCCCTTTGAAACCTTTCATTGTGGTGGAGATTTTTTCGAGTTTCGCCGGTTAGACGATAACAATTTTTTTGTTATTCTAGGGGATGTGGCAGGCCATGGTTTAAAATCCGCCATGATGGCCGTGATGCTTAAGACCGCCATGGACGAATTGATAGCTCTTGAGCCTGGACTGCCAGAAACACCGGACCTTTTTTTGTCTTCCCTTAATAATTACTATTGTCAACTCTTGCGCAACGAGCCAGAGGTGCTTATTGACCTTGTGGCGGTTACTATCAGTATAGAAAAAAAACGACTCTCTGTGGCGAATGCAGGAATGCCGAGCGTTATCTATGTCCACCAGGCCTTACCCGAATTTCTTTCGGGTGGTAACCCCATGCTTGGGGCCTTCATAGATGCCCCCTTTACACAAGTGGAACGGGAATTTGTTCCAGGAGATCGGTTGTTCCTTTTTACCGATGGACTTATTGAATCGGTACCGCATTTTTTTACGATGAAAGGTCCGGAGGTTATTTCTACCCTACAGACAATGCCGGAGCAGCCGATAGAAGACATCGTTGCCACCTTCCGTTCCGCCCTCCCCGGAGGTTGCTTTACCGACGATGTAACCCTTATGTCGATACTCTTTTTACCGGAAGCTTCTCATGGATAACGGATTTGAATTCTTCATTAATGTTGCGCCCGTAGCGATTGTTATACTGATTGTGGCAATCCTTACTGTTGTCCCCTACCGTAAAGAGCCAGCAGCTCGGCCACTCCTATGGTATCTGGGTTTGTGTGTTTGGCTCCTGGTTACTAATATTGGTGAGTTAATTGCTCCTGCGGGGGCTTTAACTGTCTTTTTTGCCAAGCTTGAATATGTGGCCTTTATGTATATTCCTATCGCCTGGCTATCATTTAGCTTGCGTTTTACCGGTTGGATTACAAAGCTCATAAAGCCTCTCATACTGATAGCAATTGTAGGGCCCGCCGTTGGTATTCTCCTGGTGTTTACCAACGAATTCCATGGCCTCCATTGGAGTAAAATCTATTTCTATGAGTGGAAGAACCTTTCGGTTTTAAAACCCCAGTATGGTCCCCTGTATTGGGTTGCCTTCGTTTACTCATGGCTGAGCATTGCCACGGGATGTATCATTATTTTTCGTTCCTATCTCAAAGGAGAAACCCTGTACCACCGTCAATCCCTCTGGATTGTAGGGGGAACCTTACTACCTGCCATAACAAATATCCTTAATCTTACTCGACAGTATCACGGCATTATGAAAGATTTTACCCCCATAGGCTTTGCAGCTTCCGGGATTTTTTTCCTGATCGGGATGTATTTTCACCGACTCTTTTGGATAATGCCGGTTTCCCGCAGCGTTATTATTCAGGAAATCGATGTGGGCATCCTTGTGCTTGATCGCAGGGGCAGGATTGTAGACCATAACAGAAGGGTGGATGAACTCCTATCCCTCGATACGGTGATGGTCGGAAAGGATTACCGACACTTTCCCTTTTTAACCCAATTACTTCGTGAAATTGGATATGAAGAGGGTGTTACCCGCAATGAACCTCAAGTAAAACAAATTTTTATTAATAATTATTTTCTTAAGTGTACGGTACAATCCAACGGCACCCCGCCAAATGGTACCATTATCATGCTGGAAGATGTGTCGACTCAGGTGGCACTTCTCAACGAAAATATGTTCATCAAAAATGAATATATAAAACGCGAAAAACTCGCCACCCTTGGGCAGTTGGCGGCCGGCCTTGCCCATGAGATCAATAATCCGCTGGCGTACATACAAAGCAACATCCGCTCTCTTAATGATGTGCTCCTAGAATTAAAGCGGCAGACCCACTCGGAGTCTCTTGAGCCCCTCTTTGGTGAATTAGCCGCCATTACCTCGGGAATCTATGAGGGCTTTGGACGGATAGAAGAAGTAGCCCGATCCCTACTCCATATAGCCCGCAATGATCCTCTTGAAGGAACCTTTGAAATCGCCTCTATCCATGATTGCATCGAATCCACTTTAAACATCATGAAAATAGAATTTCAACGTACGACGGATATTGTCCGAAAATTTGGGGATGTTCCACCGGTGCGAATGCAAAAACAGGCGATTAATCAGGTTTTGTTTAATCTCTTTACCAATGCCCTTCAAGCAATCGAGGCCCAGTATGCCGAAACAGGGAAACGGGGAATTCTGGAAATCCGTACCGGCTGCGATGAGACTTCACTCTGGTGTGAAATCATGGATACCGGTAAACCCCTAGCACCGGATCAGGTTGATAAAATCTTTGATTTATTTTATACGACAAAGATGGAAGGTGTCGGGACAGGCATCGGTCTTAATCTCTGCCGAGAAATAGTTGAAAAAAAACATAAAGGGAGACTGTTCTTAGTTTCTCCAGATCCGGTAACTTTCAGACTCGAATTACCCCTTGGAGATACCGATTCATTTTCCAAACCCTTGTCGAAGAATTCCTGACCCCAAGGGCGATTCGTCCCTGAGTTTTAGTCAAGCCCTGGTGTCCTAAGCCTTCGCCTATCGAGGGGCTCCTTTTTCTTTGGTCTCTTGGGAGTAAGAGGCCACAGGGGGAAGTCTCCCCCTCGCTCCGGCCGCCCCATTCGCCTCGGCGCCGCCCCCTCCAGCGACCCTTAGCCCTCAGGACCGCGCCCCTGCCAGGCCCCACCGCTCTGTGGCTGCGCGATTCGCCACTGCACGGCCTTTCCCGCGGCGCCGCACCGTGGTTGTCAGCCGCCCCCTCAGCGGCCCTAGCCGCGTAACGCGCCCTCTGGCGGCCTCCGCTACCCCCTCTGCGGGGGACACCCCCGCAACGCCCCCGTCCTGGACCGGCCCTTGTGCGGCCGTACGCCATGGTGGGACGGCCACAACACCCCCGATCAAACCGCGCCGCCCGTATTGCTCTGCCCCGCGGCCCCCTTGATTGTCTAAAGAGACCGCTTGTTTTATACTCAGAACTATGAGCGGTAAGCGTCTCCCCATTGGACTCCAGACTTTTTCCCAGCTTGTAACCGAACAGTATTACTATGTTGATAAAACACCTTTTGTGCATAAGGTGCTTCTCAAGGGAAAGTTTTTCTTCCTCTCCCGGCCCCGGCGCTTTGGAAAGAGCCTCTTCCTCGACACCCTGGCGGAGGCCCTCTCAGGAAACCGGGAGCTTTTTAAAGGCCTCTATCTTTACGATAAATACGACTTTACTCCCTATCCCGTCATCCGCCTGAGCTTTGGAAGTGGAGACTACAAGAAACTCCAGGAAGAACTTGCCACCGCCTTTACCATCATGTTTACCGAAAACTACCGGCGCCTGAAGCTCCCCATGCCCGACCTAGCCTCCTTCCAGAACCCCAAGCTCGCCCTCACCAACCTCATCCTGGCCGCCTCCGAGCGCTACGAGGCCCCGGTGGCGGTCCTTATCGATGAATACGACAAGCCCATCCTGGATAACCTTTCCCGGCCTGAGGTCGCCCGGGAAGCCCGGGACATCCTTAAAAACCTCTACTCGGTCCTTAAGGACAGCGATCGGTACCTGCGCCTTGCCTTTATCACGGGGGTGAGCAAGTTCAGTAAGCTTTCCCTCTTTAGCGGCCTTAACAACCTGGAAGACATTACGCTCAACCCTGCCTATGGAGAAATCTGCGGCTACACCCAGCATGACCTGGAGACGGTCTTTGCGGACGCCATGGAAGGCTCAGACATGCATCTTGTCCAGCTCTGGTACAATGGCTATTGGTATTTTGGGGAAAAACTTTACAACCCCTTTGATATCCTCCTCTTTTTGTCCAACGGTAAGATTTTCAGCAACTACTGGTGGCAGACCGGGAGTCCGAGCTTTTTAATCGAAGTCCTTAAGCAGGAGCGGTACTTTCTTCCGGAACTGGAAAACTGCGAGGCCAGCGAAGAGCTTTTGAATGCCTTTGATGTGGACTACATCGATATTCGCGCCCTCCTCTGGCAGACCGGGTACCTTACGATTAAGGACGTAGAGACAAACAGCATGGGAGTCCGCACCTTTACCCTGGGGGTCCCCAACGCTGAGGTGCAATTATCGCTGAATCAATTTTTCCTGTATTACCTGAGCGGAAGCCGGGACCTGCCCATCAAGCTTGGCAGCAAAGCAGAAAAGGCCCTGGAACAGGCGAACCTCTCGGCCCTGGTGGATGAGCTCAAGCGGCTGTGCGCGGGGATTCCCTACAACAACTACGTGAAGAACGACATCGCCACCGCCGAGGGCTACTGGGCAAGCCTCGTGTACGTGTTCCTTGCGGCCATCGGGTACCGGGTCACCTGCGAGGACGCCACGAACCAGGGCAGAATCGACATGACCATAGAAACTTTCAGGGACATCTACATCATCGAGTTTAAGGTGGATAGCAGCGAGCCCGCCATCAAACAGATTGAAGAGCGGCGCTACTGGGAAAAGTACCAGAGCCAGGGGAAGCGGATACACCTCCTCGGCATCAATTTTTCAAGCGAAGAACGAAATATCACAGACTGGGAAGGGCGGAGCCTGGAGGGGTAGGGGAAGGCCTTACCAGATGAGCTTTAATCCATAAGGGATAAATTTAGAAAAAGCGGCATCTTTGCTTATGAGGGGCATTTTTCTTGTAATACTCTGCCAAATAAGCATTCTATCAAAAGGGTCAGTATGGGTTTCTTCTTTTAACGTATGATAGGTTATTGCTTCTTCCGGCGTTAAACTTATAACTTGAAAATCCATTTGCAAAGCTAACGTAAGTAACTCTTCAGGATCAAGGGTACCAAGATGTAATTTTTTTAGTCGTGTTTTTATCGATATTTCCCAGAAACTAACAGCACTCACAAATATTTCATTTTTTGGACTCTTAATTATTTCTTTTGCTTTAGCGGATAAGTTCTTAGTATCAGAAATCGTCCATAAAAACGTGTGGGTATCTAATAAATAATTCATGACAATTTCAGGAGTTCCTCTTCACTTACCTTAAAGTCATCAGCAAATTGAATAGTTACTTTCCCCTCGAGCGGCCCAATTTCCCTTTCTTTTTTTACTGCTGAATCTTTATAGGGGACAATCATGGCAATGGGCTTTTTTTTCTTGCCATACAGGATCCCAAAAGATTCTCCTGCTTTAACCCGTTCCAGAACCTCTGAGAATCGCGCTTTTAACTCTCCAACAGGAAGTGTTTTCATGGTTATACTATCGCACCATCATTTATATTTGTCAAGTTGACAAGTAAAAAGGGTATGCACAGGGGGAAGTCTCCCCCTCGCTCCGGCCGCCAGAGGGAAAACACCGCCGCTGCGCTGGGGCCACGCGATTCGCCACTGCACGCCCTTTCCCGCGACGCCGCACCGTGGTTGTCAGCCGCGCCCACGGCGAGCCCCAGCCACGTAACGCGCCCTCTGGCGGCCTCCGCTACCCCCTCTGCGGGGGACACCCCCGCAACGCCCCCGTAGATTGTGTCTCTGTGCGGCGCTTAAATGCTCCCCGTATGGCATACCGAGGTTTAGCGATACGGGGTGCCCCCGCTAGTCCTTGCCAGGAGCTAGATTTTGGGACATACTGTTTTTAAGGCAGAACCAGTAATGGGTAACATCATATGAAACCTGTAACTTATCACCTGGGGGCGTTTCCACCCAAACAACTGGATTGGCAGCGTTTAGTTCCTCTGATTGGTCCCGCAAACGCAGCGTTAGCCCGATACGACGGTTTACTTAGCGCGATACCCAATCCTCATGTGCTGCTATCTCCATTGGTTACTCAGGAAGCGGTGTTGTCCTCAAAAATCGAAGGAACCCGAGTTACTGTTGGTGAAGTACTTGAGTACGAAGCCCATATACATAATCTTTCCGAATCTCAAAAGAACGATGCCGAAGAAGTCATCAACTATCGAAAAGCTTTGCAAGCCTGTTCTCAAGCCCTTGAAGAACGCCCCTTTTCACAGCATATTCTCAGATCCGCCCATGCAATACTCATGCAAGGAGTCCGGGGACAGGGAAAAACACCGGGAGCTTATCGGACTAATCAAAATTGGATTGGCAGCTCCGATTCTACGATCGAGACAGCCAGTTACATTCCCATAGCCCCCGAACATCTACAAACAGGAATGGATCTTTGGGAACGCTACTTCAATGAAAAGCGAGAACTCGACGCCCTGGTTCAATTAGCCATTATCCACGCCGAGTTCGAGGCGCTACATCCCTTTAACGATGGGAACGGCCGTCTGGGTCGCATGTTAATACCCCTTTTTTTATATCAGAGAAAGCTGCTACACAGCCCGGATTTTTATATGAGCGCCTACCTAGAAACAAATCGGGATGAATACATTGACCGGCTCCGGGCTATTTCAAGCCATGGATCCTGGACCGAATGGTGTGAGTTTTTCTTAAAAGGGATACTGTCTCAAGCCCAGGAAAACGAGCGTAAAGCAAAAAACATTCTTTCCCTGTATAATACACTTCGGCCCTCGGTTACAGAGATAACGCATAGCCAGTACGCACCCAATGCGGTGGACTTTATGTTCAGAATACCGATTTTTTCTACCCCCCACTTTATACAAGAATCAAATATTCCCAAACCTACAGCTATCCGCATTGTTAATTTATTGGTTCAGCATAACATCATTGAGCCCCTGCGGAGTGGTAAAGGCAGGTCCGCCAGTATTTATATGTTCACCGACCTTTTGCGAATTACCGAAGGGCTCTAGTTGTGTCTCATCTATGAGACGCTATTCTTTTTTTGTTTCATATTTCATTAAATATGAAACAAAAATCCTGAACGAGAACTATGAGGGGGAAGTCTCCCCCTCGCTCCGGGGGCCTCAGTCACGGCGCTACGCACCCTTAAGTGGTTATTTAACAGACATGGT
>NZ_PTQW01000015.1 GCF_004343725.1 Treponema sp. J25 | reverse complement strand
CCTGTCAAGGGTTTTTGAAAGAAAATTTGTGGGTTTTTAAGTATAGAAGTATCCCTGGGGCCTACCCCAAAAACCCAATGAACTAGCCCTGTTACGGTATTTATGAGGTATAATGTATCAACATAAACGATATTCCTGACCCTGATCTCCGCGGAAAGTCTTGGTACATGCTCACCTGTTTGCTCGTCATCGGTCCTTGGCGGGGATATGATAAAAGCAAAAACTGGACCAAGGAAGCGCCCATCGATTATCGATTAAAGGGAAAAGTTCAATAGAAAGTTTACAAACCTGCTACGCCTTTTCGTTACTAATAGTAAAATAAACTTTTACATAATCTGCGAAGGACCAGAGGGATAAAAAAACAGCCCCCACAAAAAAGAAGAGGGCCCCATTTCTTATGAGCGTCACAAAGGGGCCATCCACAGAGAAGCGCTCTAGACTTACCACCAACAATGCCAGCGTCCCCGTTACCATATAGGTAAGGGCTTTTATCTTACCTCCCTTGCGGGCCCCCTGGCTAATTCCTTTTTGCATAAAAAGGGTCCGTAAAAAAAGGATGGCAAATTCCCTGTATACAATTATTCCCAAAAGAAGGGCTGGGAGAATTCCATCTAAGGTAAAACAAAAAAAGTAGGTAAGCCGAAACAGGACATCCGCAAAGGGGTCATAGAGCTTTCCAAAATCACCTACTTCCCCTCGCGCACGGGCTACAAAACCATCCACGGCGTCACTCACCTCGCCGGTGATAAAAAGAATCCATAGGACCGGCACCGTCCACGCGGGAGCAACAATACCAAGCCAGGAATGAAAAAAATACACGATATAAAAAACAGGCCCCACCACGAGCCTGAAAGAGGTTACTTTATCCGCTACTGTCATAAACACAGTATGGGATTTGACAACCCTCATGTCAAGTAATAATATCGTACTAGCGGATACGGAAAAGGCTGTTTCAGGCATGAAGGAAGAAAGAAAGCTTATCCATTCTATTTTGCTAACCGTCTCAATATACGCCCTTATTGAAATAGGGATATTTTTCTTTCTGCACAGGATGTATTCATTTACCCTTCGAAGTATTGGGCTTTTTTTGTTGGCCCAGATAGTTTTCCACGGGGGAATTATTATTTTTCTTATCAAGCTTCGTTCTTTCTTCTATATAATAGAAACCCAGCATCCCCTCGATCATATTAACGTGGCTAACAAGATAACCCTCTTCCGTCTTTCATCGTTGCCTCTTATCCTTTTCATTATTCTATTAAGCAAAGAGAAGCCCCTGGGGCCGGTATTAATTGCCGCCCTTTGCATCACCTTTATAACAGACCTGCTCGACGGAAGAATCTCCCGGCTTTTCCATCAGGTAACCCTTATGGGAAAGGTGCTGGATTCGGTGGGGGATTACTCGCTCCTTATAGTTATTGCTATCAGTTATGTCCGTTTCCAGATTATCAAACCCTGGTTTTTTATATTGCTTATGTTCCGCCTGTTTTTTCAGGCCCTGAGCATGCTCATCCTTATTACAAAGTATAAAACCTTTGAACCGCGGCCCACCATTCTCGGGAAGATGACGATTGCCTCTGTGATGGTATTATTTGTTATGGAGCCCCTGAGACTAGTGCCAAAAGCAAAATTCCTTATTCCTTTTATCGATATACTCGAAATAGGGGCGGCCCTTATCGTGTTTATATCGATTGGGGACAAGCTGTACTACTTTCTTTCTCAAGCGGGACTCATTAAAAAGAACCGTGCGTAACCCTTGCAGAAAACGGGGAATTCCACAGTGGTCCTTGTGGGGAAAAGGGTGGCCCGACTTGAACAGCATTGAACGGGGACCTGCCAGGGCAGCTGGTAAAAAGAGGGCCACGAGTAAACCAGCGCCGAACCAGTACCAGAAAGAACGGCCGTTTTTAAATATCTAAAATCCGCTTGATCAAAAATCCGACCAATCAAGGGACTTTTTACAAGCCAATGGGGCGTTTTTTTATAAGCCAATCGCAGGGGCCACCTTGCGCATCGCCAGGATCGTTTCCTGGATAAGTTGATCCAGGGGCATCCCCAGTCGTTCGGCCCCTTTTTCGATTACCTGCCGATTTACCCCTGCCGCAAAGGCCGCGGTCTTCCATTTCTTTTTCACCGACGACACTTCGAGGTCCATAACACTTCTGGAGGGCCGCACCAGGGCGCAGGCAGTGACAAAACCGGTAAGTTCATCCACCGCATACAGGGTTTTCTCTAAAAGACTTTGGGGTTCCACATCGGTACAGATGCCCCAGCCGTGGCTTTCTATAGCCCGAATAGTCAGTTCATCTATTCCTTCTTTCTGTAAAAGGCCCCGAACAACTTTGCAGTGCTGGTCGGGATACCGTTGATAATCGATATCATGCAACAGGCCTACCACTCCCCAGAGGTCTGGATCCTCTCCAAACAGACCCGCAAAGTGTCGCATGGCCGCTTCCACCGCCAGGGCATGACGCCACAAAGCCACATCATCGTTGTAGGTTCGCCACAAACGTTCCGCCTGTTCTCTTGTAGGAATCATACATTCCTCCGTGGTACGATATTTTGTAGCCTGCAACGGTTACCGTCTCACACATTGAAGCGGAAGAACATGATATCCCCATCCTGGACTACATATTCTTTCCCTTCGATTCGGTACTTCCCGGCCTCCTTTATTTTTGCTTCCGATCCATAGGTGATGAGATCTTCGAAGGAATAAACCTCGGCCTTTATAAACCCCTTCTCAAAGTCTGAATGGATAACCCCGGCGGCCTTTGGAGCCGTATCGCCCGCATGGATGGTCCAGGCCCGGCATTCATCCTCTCCTGCCGTAAAGAAGGTCCGTAATCCCAGAAGCCGATAAGCCGCATGGATAAGGAGCGAAAGGCCCGATTCTTCGAGGCCCAATTCCGCTAAAAAGGCCCGTTTTTCCTCTTCGCTTTCGAGGTCCGCCAGTTCCGCTTCGAATTTGCCACAAATCTTAATTACCTCCGTCCCCTCCGCAGCGGCAATAGAACGCACCTGGGCCACGTACGGATTGTCGCCCCTCATTCCCTGTTCATCCACGTTACACACATAAATTTGGGGCTTCATGGTGATAAGATGGGCATCATAGAGGGCAACTCGCTCTTCTTCCGAAAGGGGCGCACTGCGAGCGGGCTTTCCCTGTTCCAGCACCGCCTGAACCTTCTGGATTGCAAGAAGAGTAAGTTCCGCCTGTTTTTGCTGGTCCTTTCCCTGGACCTTGAGGGCCCGCTCGGCCCGCTCCCGGCGCTTCTGAAGGGTTTCGAGGTCCGCCAGGGCCAGTTCTGTATTGATGGTTTCTATATCATCCCAGGGGTCTACCCGGTTGGCCACATGAATAATGTCAGGGTTATCAAAGCAGCGAACCACATGGGCGATAACCCCCACTTCTCGAATATGGGATAAAAATTGATTTCCCAGACCCTCTCCTTTACTTGCCCCCTTTACCAGTCCGGCGATATCCACAAATTCTACCGTAGCGGGGACGACCCGTTTGGGATTAAAAATTTCCGCCAATTTTTTTAAACGAAAATCGGGGACATCCACAATGCCCACATTGGGGTTAATCGTACAAAAGGGATAATTCGCCGCCTCGGCGGGGGCCGAGGTAAGGGCAGAAAAAATGGTGGACTTTCCTACGTTCGGAAGTCCCACAATGCCACAGTTTAACGCCATGCAGGCATTCTACGGAGAAAGGAAAGGGGGGTCAAGGAGTTTTTGAAAGACAAAAAAGGATAATCGGGGGAATCGTCAGAAATGAAAAAACGGCTATTTTTTCAGGCCCCGCCAGGAGGCAAGCAATAAGGAACAATAGGACTTCGAAAATCAAACAAGGAGTCCCCTTTCACAAGAAAAGCATAGTATACTACCTCCATCATGAAATGTATCATAGGGGTGCTTTGTTTTTCCTTCGTTATTGTCTCTTGCGCGACGCTGCCGCCGGCGCAGGATCCTTCCGTGGCCTTCCGGGATGCAATCTGGGAAAATCTTACCGATGTTTCGATTAAGGAAGGAGGGGAATCACAGCCGCCGAGCCCTTTTACAACTTTTCCTCTTTCTACAAAAGAATTCGAGGGAGCACCACAGGCCACGGCAGAGTTTTCTTCCCAGGGGAAAACAGCTCTTCACACATATCTTACTGAATTTTATGAGCGCCTTGCCATAAAAAGTCCCTTTACCCATCAGTATGGGTTCATCCCCCTTCCTTCGCCCTGGGGAGATTACCAGCTTTTTGTCCATATATTGATACCATCCGACCCTTCTTCACGGGGAACTATCCTTATGCTCCACGGCTATGTATCGGATAGTAGCCGCCTCAGCCCGACGGCGGGGTATTTCCTTTCCCGGGGATGGGTGGTCCTGCTTACCGACCTTCCTGGCCACGGTCTTTCCACGGGGAAGCGAGGTGATGTGCCAGGTTTTCATCTTTATGGAGATATGGTGCAGTGCTTAGTAGAAGAATTGCTCCCCCGCTTGCCCCGCCCCTGGATGGCCCTGGGGCACAGCACAGGAGGACTTGCCTTGTTGGACTACTGTAGCCGTTACACCGCCCCCTTTGAACGACTTGCCCTATACGCCCCCCTTGTGCGAACAGCCTGGTGGAACCTGGCAAAGGGGGTTCGTTTCTTCACCAAACCTTTTTTGCACCACACCGCCGCCTATTCTGCCAGTCCCCTGGGGCTCCGGGTCTTTCCTGTCCACTGGTTCGATGAACTGGTTACATGGGAAAGGGGGGCGCAAAAAATTCAGGATTTGCGGCTTCCCCCAACCATCCTGATTCAACCGGACCATGATGAGGTGGTGAATAGCGAGTATAACGCCCGGTATATTACGGCGAGGGCTCCCCATGTTCAGCGTGTTCGATTAAAAAACATTGATCACTTTGAGCTCGATTCCCGTGCTCCCGTAGAAGAACTCCTGACGACTATTGAACAATTTTTTACCGCCCCCTGAACTTTTGTAAGCCCCGGACCGATAGGGAGCGCCATCAACCTTACAAGAGAACAAGTTCCCTATTCTTATATCTTGATAGACAAGCCGGACCTTTATTAAGAGGAACGCCCCGGACCGATAGGAGGCGCCACACATTTTACAAAGTGATACAAGCCCCAGGCTTACATCTTGAAAGCCCCATCGGGTCTTTAGTGGGGAAAAAGGCCCAGGACAAACGTCCAACTCTTACATCTTGACCCATCCTGTATTCCTGACTAAGCTTGGGGGCATGAAAGAAAAAGCGTTATTTCTCGGCATCGACTGTGGTTCTACCACCGCAAAAATCATTATTACCGATGAGACAGGGGAAATTCTCCACAAAGAGTACGCCTATCATCGGGGGAAACCCTATGAAGTGTTACACCACCTATTAAGCGAAAGCCCCTATCAAAAATTCAGCCTTGTGGGAGCCACCACCAGCACTCCCTATTTTGTCCACGCGGACTATCGAGGGGAAAATAAGATTTGTTTTATCGAGGCGGTAAAACGACGATATCCCTCTGTTCGAAACATTCTCCTCGTGGGGTCAGAGAAATTCGCCCGCATCATTTTTGATGAACAGGGTTCGTACCGAAAAATCCGGGCCAATTCAACCTGTGCAGCGGGAACCGGGAGCTTCCTGGACCAGCAGGCGGTCCGCCTGGGAATTAGTTCGGCGGCGAAACTCGCAGAACTGGCCAGCCAGGCGGGGGAACCAATTCCCCGGATTGCAAGCCGCTGTTCCGTCTTTGCCAAAACAGACCTGATTCATGCGCAACAAGAAGGCTGGTCCCTGGCAGAAATTTCAGAGGGCCTCTGCAGCGGCCTTGCCCGAAACATCGCGGACACCCTTTTCCCCGGCGAAACCCTGGAAGCGCCCGTCATCATGGTTGGGGGCGTCGCTTTGAACCAGCGGGTTGTGGCCCACCTCTCACAACTTGCCCACTGCCCCATCCAGACCGATGAACTAGCCCCCTTTTATGGGGCCCTGGGAGCCCTATGGCGGGCCCAGGCGGCGGAGCAGTCGCCAAATTCAAAGGGGCTTGCCGGTTTTCAGGTCCGCAGCATTCAAGAAATTCTAGGACACCAGGAGCAAAAACGGTCCTATGTCCATGCGCCCCTGGAAGGGACCCGGGGGAACTATCCATCTTTTACAGCCTGGAAAAGTGAACTGTATGTTTCACCCCTTTTGGGAGAAAAGAACCCGGTGGAAGTGGATATCTACCAGGATCTGGGAACCTATACCACCGCGAAAGAAGAGACGGGAGCCGTGGGGGTCCATGTGGGGATTGATATCGGTTCCACCAGTACAAAAGCCGCCATCATGGATCAGGATAATCACATGATGCTGGGGCTCTACACCCGTACTGCCGGGGACCCCATCCGGGCGGTACAGGGGCTTCTGGATACCCTTAACCACATCCAGAAGACGTACCGGATTCCCTTTACCGTCCTTTCCTGTGCCACCACCGGTTCGGGGCGAAAACTTATCGGCGCCATTATCGGGGCCGACGGCATTATCGACGAAATTACCGCCCATGCCCGGGCCGCCGTCACCCTCGATCCCCGGGTAGATACGATAATCGAAATCGGGGGGCAGGATTCCAAGTTCACCGTTTTAAAAGATGGGGTGGTGGTCTTCAGCCAGATGAATACGGTCTGTGCTGCCGGGACGGGGAGCTTTATCGAAGAGCAGGCCAATAAATTAGGGGTTCCCATCCGGGACTACGCGGATCGAGCCTTTGGGCACCCCGCTCCTGCCACGAGTGATCGCTGTACCGTGTTCATGGAGCGGGACCTGAACAACTATCAAAATGAAGGCTACACGGTGGAAGAATTGCTCGTGGCCACCCTCTTTTCGGTATGCGACAACTATCTTTCCAAGGTTGCCATGGAAGGATCGATTGGGGACCACATCGTCTTCCAGGGGGCTACCGCAAAAAACAAAGCTCTGGTCGCAGCCTTTGAACGACGTCTGGGAAAACCCATCGCGGTATCCCCCTATTGTCATCTTACGGGAGCGATGGGGGCCATCCTGCAGTACCAAGAAGATTGCCGGGCAAAGGGGACCCCAAATGCCGTTCAGAAAGCCGGGACTTCTTCGAACATCGACGAGAAAAACCTGGTCCAAGGGGATACCTCCCAAGAAGAAAGAATGCCCCATTATGCTCTCCAGGGGACAGCGGCGCAAAAGAGTGCCTTTAAAGGTTTTCAGCTAGCCTATGAGAACATAGAACAACGGAACGACCTCTGTTCGGGATGCCCCAACCACTGTAAACTCCATATCATCACCGTTCAGGGCGAAGAAATTGTGTACGGCTACCTCTGCGGCCGGGGAGCGGGAGATCGCACGTATGTATCCCGGAATCGATCGGGCTTTGATCTCATCCGGGAGCGGCGGGCCCTTCTGGAGCGATGTATTCAACGGATTGGGAATCCTTCGCAGAGCCCAAAGCCCCAGAATCTGGTAGAAAGGCTTTCCTCCGCGGTGGTAGGATTTTCCACCGGTACCATCGATCTCTTTAACGATTATCTTCACCAGGCGGCGGAACGGGCCCTCCAGGGGCTTTCCCCAAAAGAAACCCCACAGGACCGCCATGGGCCAGAAGATCTTAAGCATATCAAAATAGGAATCCCCCGGGCCCTCTACCTGCAGGAAGATTGGCGGCTGTGGCAATACTTTTTCCAGAGCCTCGGTTTTACGGTTGTCCCGGGCGAAGATACCAGCACAAGCCTTATCGAGGGCAAGCGAATTGCGGGGGCCGACTTCTGTGCCCCTATTTCGATGATCCACGGTCAGACGGCGGCGCTGCTCCAAACCTGTGATTACGTGTTCATGCCCATTTATCTTGAAGCCCCTCCGCGGCAGGACCAAAAACCCGCCACCAACGATGGGGAACGCCGTTTTTACTGCAATTATTCTCAGTACGTTCCCATGCTGATCTCCGTGGCTACCGGTGCGCCGGAACGCCTTTTGCGCCCCCTGGTGTACGCCCCCTTTGGGAAAAGCGAACAGGCGGTAGAAGAACTGCGGGAAAGCCTCCGCCCCCTCTACCAGAAATTAGGGATTGAACTTCCCCGACCCTCTCTTATTGAAAAACTTCTCCGGGACATTCACCGGATAAAGCGGGCCTACGATGAAACCCTGAAAGAACTGTACACCAAGGTACGACCGGAAGAAGAGGAGTTTGCCATCGTTCTTACGGGGCGACCCTATACAGCCCTGAGTAAGGGGATGAATAAGGGAATTCCCGATCTTTTTGCGGAACACGGCCTTAAAGTCTTTTTCCACGACATGCTCCCCCCATCTCAACAGTGGCAGCAGGAACATCAACTCCAGGCCTACCATTGGTACTATGCTTCAAAGGTGGTGGAAACCGCCTTGTACTGCCGGGATAATCCCCAGGTGTACCCTGTACTGGTAACATCCTTCAAATGCGGACCCGATTCTTTTGCAATGGAAACCTTTAAACGGATCCTGGACGAAGCGGAAAAACCCTATCTTATCCTGCAGGTAGACGAACACGACTCGGCGGTGGGCTACGAAACCCGGGTAGAGGCGGCAGTTCGGGCCTTCCGCAATCATTTTTCGACCCTGCAACGAACCGCCACGTCAGAATCCCGGGGCCAGAAAAAACCTGACCCCCAGGGCGAACCGGTGGATGCAGCCAGTTCCCCCGGTTCTAAGGGAAGCGCCCCGCCGGCGAAGATCTTTCCCCGGGATAAGACGGTGCTTCTTCCCAGCTGGGATCCCCTGGTGTGCCAGCTCCTTGCCGCGGCCCTGCGGGGTAATGGCATAGATGCCCATGTGCTCGAAGAAAAGCGGGAATACATTCAGCGGGCCATGACCTATAACTCAGGCCAGTGTATCCCCGTCAGCGTGATCGCCTATGAAACTAAGACCTACATTGAACACCATAGACTGGATCCCGCCAGAACTGCCCTCTGGATGGTGCGGGCCCTGTGGCCCTGCAATATCCCCCTGTATCCGCTTCAATTGGAGACCCTCTTTAAACGAGAGGGGAATGGTCTTGAGAAGGTGCAGATTTATAATGGGGATATGGTGTTCTTTGATGTATCGCCCCGGATGACCCTGGATGCCTATTACGCCTTTGCCCTGGGGGGCTCACTCCGAAAAATCGGCTGTCGCATCCGACCCTACGAAAAAATACCAGGGAGCACCGATAGTTTCATCCAGAAAGCCCTGGGGCGATGTATCGAAGCCTTAGAAAAACACCAGTCCATGACCGCCCTCATCCAAGAAATTGGGACTGCCATGCAGTATATTGAACGGTCAGAGCAGCCCCGGCCAAAGGTGGCTATCTTTGGCGACTTTTATGTGCGGGACAACGAAATCTTCAACCAGGACCTTATCAAGGCGATAGAAAAAGCGGGTGGAGAAGTGGTGGTTACCTCCTACGTGGAATACCTTAAGGCCACGGTGGATGCCTTCTTTGAGCGGCTCCTGATTGAACGGCGGTACGGGCCCTGGATGGCCTATCGAACTGTTATGGCGGCCATCAGTTCGGTAGAACGGCGGCTTGCCCGCGGAACCGGGGTTCGTCTCAGCGAGGGGAGTTGGACCAACAAAAAGCGACACCTGGCATACACCTACCTGGGGTTGCGTCCGGAAATGTCAGGGGAAAACTACGACAATGCCCTTAAGGTGCTCAAATTACTGGACGAGTATCCCGACATCAACCTGTTTGTTCAGGCGGCGCCGGCCTTCTGTTGCGCCTCGCTGGTAACGGAAGGGATGAGCCAGGCCATCGAAAACCTGACGGGGGTACCGGTCCTGACCATCACCTACGATGGGACGGGGGCCTACAAGAACGACCTCGTAGAACCATACCTGGCAAAATACGGCACCTAGGGAGTTTTGGGGCGAGTTCCGTCACGGCAAGTTTCGTGGATAAGCCCCTCGTAACAAGAAAGGGGCCACCCAACAGGATTTCTGTACCCCCTCTGCGCAAAGGGGGTAGATTTATTTTAAAGGGGGGATAGATGAAAACCGTACGTCGGCGTGTTTTTATAGCTATGGTAACGGGGGTATTTCTTTTTTCCTGTGCAAAAAACAGCGCCGGAGCAGTCCGAACAGAAAAGGCCCTTGCGGCCGCCCGACCGATGGTGGCTCCGAGCCCTGAAGCAGAGGGACTTTTGCTGGATGCCCAGGAAGGCCTTCCTCAACGTATTGACGATTCCACGAGTGGTGGCCCTGTGGCCGGCGAAACGGTCCCCAAGGAACGGAAACTCATCTACCGGGCTCAGGTAGAGCTTCGGGTATCGGACATACAAAAGGCCTTTAGCGAAGTCACGGATTTGCTCAAAAGCTTTGGGGCATATCTAGCCCATCAAACCACCACGGAGGAATCCATTACCGCCGAAATCCGGGTGCCCCGGGAACAGTTTCAGAACATGCTTACCCGATTGGAACAACTCGGCAAAGTACGGACAAAAAATATCTTTACCGAGGATGTAACCGACACCTATTTTGATCTGGAACAACGGATCAAAAACAAACGCACCCTGGTAGAACGGTACCGGGAGTACCTTAAAAGCGCAAAAAATATCGAGGAAATCCTTAAGGTGGAACAGGCCCTGTCCGACGCAACCTACGAACTGGAACGCCTGGAAGGTTCCTTTACCCAGCTCAGCCAACAAATAGCGTACAGCACCATCAATCTTGTTTTAGAACCCCTGATGCCAACGGGCTCAGAAAAAAGCACGTTTCTAGAAAAACTCCAGGAGTTCTTTGCCAGTTATGGGGAAACCCTGGGAAACATAGTTATCGTCATAATTGGCCTTGTGGTATACGGCATTCCCCTGCTTCTGATAGGCGCCTTTGTCTGGTATCTTTCTTTCGGCAAGATAGGGCTCGTCCGAAAGCTTTTCAGATTGATACATTCTGAGAAAAAAGCCCCACCCCGGAGGGAAATATAAAAGCTTAGTTTATCCTCCTATAAAAAAAGGGGTTGCAAAAATCCCCCTGAAGCAGGGAAGTAGAAGGGACCTCCTCAGGGGGGCCCTCTTGCAAAAGGATCTTATTTTTGAGTCCTTTCCCGATAGGTAGCCACAAATTCTTTGATTTTAGCTTCGATCATATCTCGAACCTGGCGTACCTGTTCCATGATTTCTTCATCGGTTCCGGTAAAACTAGAAGGATCCGGGAAAGGCCAGTACAACCGTTCATGAATTCCGGGGAAAATAGGACATTTTTCCGCCGCCTCTCGAGAACATACGGTGATAACAAGGTTGTAGTGTTTTCCCGCTCGATAGAGGTCAAAAACATCTTTGACCGGATTATGGGAAATATCAATCCCTACCTCAGCCATGGCCCGGACCACATAGGGGTTTAGTTTCCCCGGTTCAAGGCCCGAACTCTCCACATCGAAATACTCTCCGCCGTATTTTTTTAAAAAGGCCTCTGCCATCTGGCTACGGGCTGAATTATGCACACAGAGAAACAAAACCTTTATCATAGTTCCCCCTTTCCATTTTTTATTACTGTAAAAGTAAAATATTAAGGAATTATTAAGGAAGGACTAAAACAATATAAAAGCTTTTTAGAAAAAGATTTCTTAATCTTAGTCTGGTGGTTTCCAGCTTTTCTAGAGATATTTGTTATTTGCTGAATAGTTCCTTACGGGAAGACTTCTACGGGAATGTGGGCATAGCCATTTTGTTGAAGGAACTGCCGCAACGAAGCGGCCCGCTCTTCCAGATAGGCGGGAGGAGCCATCCCTGCCCGGGGGTCATGAGGGGAAGGACGGGCTTTCCCATAGAGGTGGACCCGTCGGGGTCCCCGCACAGGGGGTGTGTTTTGAAAGCAGGAAACAGATACCCCATTTTCACCAGAGGCTGGATTCAGCGTTCCCTTTTCAAAAGATTCCTTACCCCGTTCATTCTGCCCCGCCTGACAAAGACGGAGAATGAAGTGTTCCCACGCAATAACTTCGGTATCGGGTGGTAATACGCCGTCTATGCTACATACCATCGTTTGCACCGTAAAGGGGGCGTGGGCAGCAAACCGCAGAAAGGCCTTATGAAGGCTCTCCCTGGGTATGGAACTCCCACTCATACGACGAAACCAGTCATCGGTGACCGCATCCACCTTGAGCCAGATATCCAGATTAAACTCCCCGCAGGCCGCCACCACCAGGGCATCAAAAATTTCAGGCCGCAGAAAGCCAGTTCCGTTGGTAATGAGTACCAGAGCAGCAGAAGGCACCAGTTCCATTCGGACCCGGTGAACCATTTCAAGGGCGGGGACAAAAAAAGGCGAAAGGGTCGGCTCTCCATTACCGGAAAAGGAGATGTCTCTGATAGAGTTCCGTCCAGAGAGGGCCTTTCCTTCGCCCTTTACGCTATCCAGTAACGATATGTGATGCCGAAGTTGTTGCTCCAGGCTTATTAAAAAGGCGTCTCTTTCGTTGGAGGAAAGGGTAACATTAGGGCTTCCATATCCCGAGGCCCCGAATGGAAAATCTTTTTCCAGATTCTGTTCTGGCAAAACCGGAGGGAATACTTCGCAGTAGGGACAATCAAAGGAACACACCTTTTCAGAGAGGAAAAGGTTAATGCCTAAGGAGAGGCCCCCGCTGCGACGGGAATACACGGGATACACAAGAGAAAATTCTGCATGTTTTTCCTCGGGCCCCCGAATGCCTTTTCTATTCTCCACAGCGACCTCCTGTAGTACTCTTTTTGCAAAGGATGCCCTGTCCCTTTTTATTTACTCTTTTAGTCATTTATTTCTCTAAATTCAGTATATTATAATCATGGAAACGAAAGAAAGAGCCCAGGCATACCTGGGAGGCGGATGTTTCTGGTGCATGGAAGCGGTCTTCGAAATGGTTCCGGGGGTTATCGACGTAACCAATGGATACGCCGGCGGAACGACTCCACAACCAACCTATCAGGCGGTATGCACCGGCAAAACAGGCCATGCTGAAGTGGTACGAATTACCTATGATCCAGAGCAGATTAGTTACGCCGAACTTTTAGATATCTTCTTTACCAGCCACGATCCAACCACCGAAAATCGCCAGGGAGCCGATGTGGGGCCCCAATACCGTTCCATAATTCTGTATCAAACCGAAGAAGAAGCGACCATAGCCCGACAGAAGATCCAGGAACATCAGGCCTATTGGCATCGCCCCATCGTAACCGAAGTAGTACCCCTCACAACGTTCTGGGAAGCGGAAGAATATCACCAGGACTATTACCGTAATCATCCCTATAATTCATACTGTCAATTTGTTATCAGCCCAAAGGTAGAAAAGATTAAAAGCCATGCCTTGTTAAGGCAAAAAGATATGATACATCAGAAACACATTCAGTAGGAGGCTGTATGTTAGTCGTTGGTACAGAGGCCCCTTCTTTCACCTTACCGGACGAAGAAGGGAATTTGCACAGTCTATCAGACTTTAAAGGGAAATGGGTTGTTCTTTATTTTTATCCCAAAGACAACACGCCGGGCTGTACCACTGAAGCCTGTTCGGTACGGGATGTCTACGACGCCCTTCTTGCTCAAGGAGCGGTGGTAATCGGGATTAGTAAAGATAGTCCCCAAAGCCACAAGAAATTTAAACAAAAGTACAACCTTCCCTTTTATCTTTTGTCCGATGAGAGTACCCAGACCATGCAAACCTACGGGGCCTGGGGAGAAAAGACTATGTATGGCAAAAAAGTGATGGGGACCATCCGTTGTACCTATATCATTGGGCCAGACGGCATTATTAGAAAGGTATTCCCCAAGGTACAACCGGAAGGTCATGGGGAAGAGGTCCTGAATTTTTTAAAAAATTCGAAATGAGGGTTTGTGAAGGTCTCTGAATAAAACAAAGGGGGAGAGGAAAGAGACCTGTGAATGTCGGTACAAGGAAACCGGATGTCCACTTTCCAAAAAAAGAAGGGAAATTTTATTGTTATAAGAATAGATAGGCGTAAAAGGATATCATTTGAGGGAATGTAAAGGCTTTTTACTCAGAAAGACCAGTAAAAAAACCCTCTGATTCCGCAATCTGGAGAAATTTTTGCCGATTTCGAAAAAGCACTACAATATGATTGTCTTCTGCAAGATAACACAAATGGCGAAGCTTCTTATTTTGCAAAAGCAAATAAGCTGTTTCTATCTGTCCTGAGACATCAAAAACCATTGCTGTTTCAGAACGACTCAACAGAGCAGCCCGATCTCGAAGTCCCTTAAAAAACCGTTGCCAGCGTTCAGAAGGTTCGGGATCTATAAGTCGTTTAAAGGTAGTTATTCTTTTTTCCACATCTTTAAAGTTTTTACAACCCCGCACAAAAGAAGCTTCAGTCACTCGATACCGCTCGTTTCCCAGCGGTTCGGCAATTTGACTCAGAAAGAGTTTCCGTTCCAAAGATGTACCCCGAAACGTGATTAAGAGTAGGTCCTTATCTGCCAGAACTTCATAGGAACCTCGATCGGGAATCTGGTAAGATTGGAGTAAACCAAGGCAATACTGCCCCAACTTCGTAACCCGAACCATGGAAAGTCCATCATAGACCGAACAAACCTTTCGGGTATTCGTCTGTCCAGTGATAAGAGAAGGCTCCGGGATTTCTTCTACAATTTCTACCAGTCCTAAAAGAGCAAGCAAATACCAATATCCTTTAAAAAGGGGTAAATATAAAAGGCGATGGGCCTGGGGACCCCACACACATATTGATCCAGTATAGTTGGACTCTATAATTTTATCACCCTCAATCACTACCCCTTGGGCAACCTTATGAAGAGCATACTGTTCAATATAAGGATCAGCAAAACTAAATCGATACCCCTGTAAAAAAAGAGAACGATACAGGCGTTCTACCGAATACCATCCACCATTTTGAGCACATTCGGTAAAGACTTCAGAAAAGAGGAAGCGACACTGAGGTATACTAAGAGGTAAGTCTCCATCATTAATACGTCGTAAGGAAAGATGCTCCGCCAGCACAAGGAATTCAAAAAAGCTCCCCATTTTAAGAGATACCAGGTTTTGTTTTCCCTGTACAGGGAAAAACAAATAAAACAATTGCTGAACCATGGCAAGCATATCATTCTCTTGAAATTTAAGTTCCTTTCGAAAGGGAACGTACCACCTGAAAAATAGTTCGATCGGATCAAGGCCTAAGGTACCTCCGATGGGGAATTCAGGTTGCCCCGAAAGGGATCGCATTTTCCGGATAGTTTCTTTTTTAAGTCCTTTTTTAAGCCACTCCACAACGGTTTTATCAGAATTTTCAGTATATACTTCTTCACAGACTCGGACCAACAAAGAACCATTCTCGAGAATAAAACTTTCATTACTCCAGAAAGTGGTGGGTTCCTTTTCTTCTCCCGTGTAGACATATCCTTCTGGCTTGTCTAAATACTGGAAAAAGATACGACGAAATATCTCATGCATCCAGCAAAAGCCTGATCGGAGAACAACAAAAAGGCTTAGGCCGGGTTCTTTTGCTACATCAAGAGAATCCGGTTCACCAAAATAAGAATAGGACTTTTCCTTCGTAAGATGAACCCCATATTTTTTTTCTAGTTCCGCATAATTCACAAAAATCTCAAAGGTCCCCCTGTAGATTGCCTCTTTGAGCCAGAGTGGTTGCTGGGCCAGAAACAAGTCTAGCCTTTCCTTATTAAAACTCATCAGGAAATCTGCAAAAAACGAAACTAACTTTTCTTTGGTGGAGATTCGTTTAAACACATCCTTCCCTGCAAAAAATTGGATCATCGGTTTTAATGTTACCAGAGTAAGTCCTTCAAAAATTTGGAGGAGTTCCTTTTTTGTAGGAGGAATCATGAGCATCGAGGTTTTCATAGAACGGTAACTCCCTTATCTTTTCGCTTTCCCCCTAACAGGAATTGGATATCTTCAGGGGTTAGAGACTTTACCAGATCGCCATCGTTATTAAGGATGGTGTTTACCAAATCTACCTTTTGTTGCTGGAGTTGCAGAATCCGTTCTTCGATCGTATCCTTTGCAATAAGACGATAACTAAAGACGGGCTTTGTCTGCCCTATTCGATACACCCGATCTATTGCCTGGGCTTCGGCAGATCGATTCCACCAGGGGTCAAAAATAAACACATAATCTGCGGCGGTTAAATTAAGCCCCACGCCACCGGTTTTAAGGGTCATGATAAAAGCTTTTATTGAAGGATCGGTTTGAAAGCGATGAACCAGGGATTGACGGTCCACGGTAGCTCCGGTCATTACCAGGTGCGCCAGGCCGCGCCGGGACAAATCTTCCGATAGAGTTTCCACCGCGGCAATGAAATTCGTAAAGACAAGACATTTATGACCCTCTGCGGCCAAATTTTCTATCATGTCAAGAAGATATTCCCGTTTTGCCGAAATCCCCGGATAAGCAGATTCTTCTTCCGGAATACCCGCGAGCCGCCGAAGGACGGTCATAGCCCGGAGCAGTAAGAATAATCCCTTTACCACATCTCCTCGTTCAAAACATTCATTCACCGCTTCCCGTTGTTCTCTTTCTATCATTTGATACAGCTTCAAATGCTGGGGATCCAACTCTATTAACATAGTTTGTTCTGTCTTTTTAGGGAGTTCTAAAAGGACATCCTCTTTTAGTCGGCGCAAAATAAAGGGATAAATTTTAAGCCGCAATTCCCGGGCTACTTCCGCGTCTTTGTTTTCCTGGATAGGCTGCATATAGGTATGCACAAAGTCAGACCAGCTACCAAAAAGAGAAGGATTCAGGAACGCAAAGAGACTATATAATTCTCCTAGATTATTTTCTATCGGTGTTCCACTCATGGCTATCCGATACTGTGAGGAAAAACTTAAAATTGCCCTGCTTGTTTTATTTTCCATGTTTTTTATATTCTGGGATTCATCCAGGATTATATATTCCCATTGAATTGCCTGGAAAAGTTCCTGATCGATCCGAGCCGTGGTATAAGTAGATAAAACAACCCGGAGTGACGGATCCTGAAGATCTTCTTTATCTCTTTGGGAACCGTGGAAAATTCGATAACCCAGTTCCGGAGCAAAGCGCTTCAATTCGGCTTCCCAGTTGTACAAAAGGGATCGGGGCATAAGAATAAGGCTGGGCCGACAAGGTGCCTTCTGGTAATGTTTTCTGAGGAGTGCTAAAACTTGGACCGTTTTTCCGAGCCCCATATCATCCGCCAGACAAGCCCCGAGTCTATGGGAAGTTACATGGGCAAGCCACCGTACTCCATAATTTTGATAGGGACGAAGGGATCCTTCTGCCAGAGGGTATGTTTCCTCTTTTTCTGCTAAATGATTGAGCCCCACGTAAAATTCCCGGGCCTTTTCCCAACCATCCCCTTCGGCCTGAATATTTGGCAATGCTATAAGAGCCGGATAGTTGAAAAAGGAAATTGCTACTTTTTCTTTCTCCCTCGAATTTACTGAAACAAGACGCCGAAGACGCTCTATTTCCCTTGGGAGCACATAAAGCCGGGTATTATCGGCCAGTTTTATATATCCTTCTTTTACATAACTATGAACAAACTCATGAAAAGAAAAATCCTTTCCTTCTATCTCGATTCGTGCTTCTCCTCCCAAAAAATCAATCCCCCAGGAAAGTCGCATTTTCAGCAAGGGTCTACTCAGCCGGACCTTATACCGATGAAGCACTTCTGATTGAAGAAGCACAAAATGATTCATCAATTCCACAAAATGATTAGCTATGAGATCTTCTGCAACCTCAGGGGTTAGAATAAAGTAACTTTCTTCCTGGAAAACACCTTTTTCGATACTTTTCCCCTGTTTATATAAAAGGTTTTTAAACGACTGCACTGGGCTAGGTCCATACAGAACCTCTGCAATTTTGATCGTTTTAAAATCCCTATCGATTTCTGCCAATCTTATGATATCCTGCTCCTCCAGGAAACCAGGAGGATATCCTTCAAGATAATACACCGGCCTCAGATGAAGATACCCATAGGGATCTACCTCTTTGAACAAAAGAGCCCCTTGGGTTATCCTCTGCTCGCCCTGATAGAGGGTGAATCCTTCATACTGAATGCCCAAATTAGGGAAATTGCTTACCACAAGAGAAAGATGAATAGAAAGATCTTGCTCTTTACATGCCCCTTCTATTGCCGGTACCTGTTTCCAGAGGGGACCTAGATCTTCGACCTGATATAAAAGTCCATTGCAGAGTATCCGTTCCCGATGAACAGGGAAGAATTGGCGGCTCTGAACGGCTTCTCTTGGGACGATAAGCACGGACTCATCATCCAGATTCTGTAAACCAATATGAAACGCCACTTTTTCGTCTGTTTCTTTTGTTAATTGGAGGAACAATCGATAGGTCCCTTCCGCTTTTTTAAGGGGAGAAAAGGAAGCATCTACCAAAAGTCCTGTGGAAATTACAAGGTCAAGGAGAGTCGAGGAGGGATCACTAATACCCTGAGAATCCTGAGGATCTTTTTTATCAGAAAATGGGAAAATGACAGTATTGCCCCAGAGAGAATTCCCTTTCTGCCCCATCTCTTGCTGAAACTGGGTCACATACTCCCGTAGGGCAAGCCGTACATTCCCGGGATATTGCCGGTAATCAGGGATAGAGGGATTCCCCTTATCATCCAGTACAACGAGAACAGCATGTTCCGGTTGTATTAAAAGACAAAAATAGAAAGGCTTTGCCCCATCTCCTTTACCTACGGTTTCCTGTATTTTTAACACCCGTCCCATCGGGAATGTTGTACCCTATTATGAGTACCCTTGAAAAGAGAGCCTCGTGAATACCGATACAAGGGAAACAGGAGGTCCACTTTCCCCAAGCCCCGAGACTTTCGGTAAGGAGGTTTTCAGAACGGAACAGATACTAATTGATCATCTTTGCAGTACGCCCTCCCCTACTATCATCCTGATGTAATTGCTTTTCAGCCCTTAAAATTCTACAATTGAAGAGAATTTTTGCCGATAGGTACTAGGAGATACCTTAAAAAGTTCAAAACGAGGGGTAGGAACGGCACCCCCTGCTGTAAGAGGAGTACCCAAGGAGTTTTGTGTGAGCGGTGCACAAAAGGTAATCATCAGTCTCTTAATCGCCACTCTTCTCGGTACCATCTTTGCCGTTGTAGCTTTCATGGGTATCTTCGATACCATTGAAGCCCGTTTTTATAATCCCCGAATAACCCAAAATATCCGCGACCAGGTTACCTTAGATGCAGAAACGACGGACCAGTATATCACTGAGCTTGAACAGCGGTTTGAACGCTTTCTTAAAGAAGGGGCCCTTCGCCGGAGTTTTTTAACCAACCAGAATCGGGAAGATATTCTGGAACGGGAACGCCTTTCCAACGCTCTTATGGAAACCACCGCGGGGCTTCAATCGATTCGCTGTATCGATAGCAATGGGAAGCGCATTCATTACTCTACCCTTAAAGAGGATATACTCCGACAGGATGCCCAGTCTATCGCCTATAAGAATTACGGCGAAAATGAACGGGACGTACCCTACGAACAAATTCACCGTGCTACCGGTGATTCTCCCTTGATTCGCTTTGATGGGACCTTTGACCGTATTCTGATAGCCTATCCTTTTTTTGATGACCTGGAGGTATACAAAGGAACCATCCTCTTTACCCTTTCCAGTAGGGGACTGGTGGAGCACCTGGTACAAACCGGCCGCCTTAAAATAGGAGAGGATGTAGCCCTCATTGGGAACCCGGGGGGTCTCATCACCCTTTTCCCCCACAACGCCGAGCAAAATCTTTCCGAAACTGTCCAAAGCGCCTGGACCCAGGGAATTCTCGGCCCCATCCCCCTTATCTCCGGGACTACAGCTACTCGCTTTGTGTTGGTTTCTGTAAAAAGCCCCCGGGGCTTCTTTGTGGGCCGCATCGTTCCATCCCAATTTTTCGAATTCCCCTGGATCTTTAAAGGCATTTTACTTCTCTCGTTTTACTCCACCGTGTTCCTTATTACCCTTATAATATTAAACCTCCGACAGGACAATCTTTCCCTCATCTACCAGCGTTTAAAACGGTTACAGCTCGCCCTGCTTCAGGAGTATCTGGAGAAAAAACAGGAGATTGATTGGAACCGCTGGCTCCAGGAACTGGAGCAACGCCGGGATGAAATCCGTAAAGAACTGACCCGGGGCCTAAAAAAGAAAAAAAGGAAAGCCCCGGATATCGATGCCTTGATTGATAAATCGTGGGACGAAATTCTCTCTGCCCTGGGGGCAAAGAAAGAACAAAGTCCAACCATTACCTGGGACGAAAAGAAACTGCAGGAAATCTTTGAGCGGGTCTTGGCCTCAAAGCTGCCCCTCTATCTTACTGGAACAGGGGCCGGCGGCACCGCAGCTTTACAACAACGGGTAACAGCCCCAAAAGCCCCTACACCCCTTCCTAAAAAAACGGCGCCAGGGGCCTATCATACCGCGGATACAACGGGGGCAGAACCTGTGGAAGAACTGGATTCCCTCGAGGAACTACCCGACGCCGATTCTGAGACAGAACCAGAAGCACTAGAGAGCATCGAAGAGGTCGCTCCCATAGAAGAGGTAGCAAACCTTGAAGACACTGCGCCAATAGAAGAAGTAGAAAATCTCGAGGAAGTCCCGCCCGCGGAAGAAGCGGAAAGCCCCGAAGAAGTTACCCCTGTAGAAGAAGCGGAAGGTCTTGAAGAAGTTGCATCCGTGGAAGAGGTGGAAAGCCTAGAAGAGGTTGCCCCCGCAGAAGAAGTAGAAGAATTCCCGGAAGAAGGGGAAGAATTACGAGAAATCACAAGAGAAGAAGGGAAAATAGCAAAACTCGCCCCCGAAGAAGAAATACAAAAAGAAACAGGGGATTCCAGTCTCTTAGAAACGGTAGAAGCATTAGAAAGCCTTGAAGAAATCCCCGAACTGGGCACGTTGCTAGAACCAGGAACAGAAAGCATCGAAGGGGGAGGAACCTCACCCTTTATCGAAGAAATCCCCCTGGAGGAAGATATCCAGGCAACTTCAGAGGCTTCCCCCGCAGAGGAGAGTACCTCCATCGAAGGTTTTCCCAAAGGAGGAGAAGAAAAGCATTCCTCCCTTGAAATCCTTGAACAAGAGCCCCTCGATACTATTAGCCGTTCTATCGAGTTTGCGACTGAAAAAGAAGCGACCTCTGCAACAGAGACTGATTCCTTTAGTGATTTTCCGATCGAGGTGGAATCTCCATTCAAAACATTATTCTCGGATTTAAAAATTCCCCATGCGGAAACACTGGAATCAGAAGAGGATGCCCAAACAAGAGAAGAGCCCATCCCCGAAATTCCCCCACTATCAGAAGAGGACCTTCCCGCAGCGGAGGCTTCCACAGAAGAAGAGGCATATCTGGAAGACCTGGGCGCTTCCTTTAGGGGGGATATTCTATTTTCTCCCTTCCTGGTAAAACCTGGCGACGTGACGCTGTTAACCCCTGCGGAGGAAGAACAAAATGGCAAAGACGGAACAAAGAGAGCCCTCCCGGAAGAAGGTCAGTTAGAAGAGCTAGAAGAAGCAGCGGAGGTGGAACCCCTTTCTGCTGACCCGTATACCCAGGAGGAAAGTCAGATAAATCTCTCGTCGTCCCCCATCATAGAAGAAAAAGAAGGGGTCTCCTACATAGCGTACCAGCTCTTTGTTGATTCTGAACCTTCAACCAACCTGGACCCCCAGTTAAAAGAACTGATCGACACAGTACTTCATTCCCCAGCACAGAAAAGATGATACTGATGCCGCCCCGTGTTAGCCTGTGGGCCCTTCAATAAAGGATTCACGGTCTCTGTTTAGTGTGACTTCCTTGGGCAGGCGCGAAGCTCTTTGAGAAAAACCCTTGTTCAGACTCAATAAAAAATGTACAGTACCTTTTATGAAGTACGATGAGGCAAGCCCCTTCCTTCTCTGGTCTTACCGCATCCTCCTGGCAATCACCCTTATTCTTGTCATTATCATTGGTGGGGGGACCCTTATCACTGGTATTACCAAAATGGCCCAGCCCACTAGAAACACCCAGGAGAAAAATCCCTCCTCTCAAGAAGTGGCCTACTTTCAGGGATTGGGCAGGATGCGTCTTACCACAGCGGATAATCCCCCGGCGGTGGTAGTTCTGTTTATGGTGTTCCCCTATACTCCTGGAGACCGGGCTTTTGTGGAGGAACTGAGCAACCATATTCCGCGGATGAAAGAGATAGTCCAGGATATGGTACATCATCAGACCAAAAAGGAACTTCAGGAAAAAGGAGAAGAACCTCTAAAGAAAGAAATCCTTTCCCGTTGGAACAGTCTCTTTCGTCTCGGAAAAATCCAGGACCTTCATTTTAGTGAATTTCTTATTTTAGAGTAACAGGGAACTTAGGAGTCTTTCAAAAAATGATACCCCAAAGCGCCCCGACAAGAACTATGCAAGATATACCTTTATTAAGGCCCCCGATGTGTTTTTACTTAATCGGAATGCCTGCATCATGATCCCTCGCTTTTTTTAAGAAGCACTCACTATTACCTCTGCGGTAAAGCGACGATTCTTTTCATCGTAGGTAAGACTTTGAATCTGGGCATACCCCTTTCTGCAACCAGACAAACGGACCGCCCGCTCTATAGCATACATGGCTGGTTGGAGGGCTTCCCCTTGTGGGGGACCTAGCTGGTCCCGACTAAAAATTACCCGATACACCTTACCAGCCGGCATTTCCCAGCGTTGAGCATATAATTCCACCGTATACAGTTGAATTTCCGTATCTAGCTTTTCTCGTTTTAGGATCCGAAAGCCGCCGTTCTGGGGATACTCAAAACGACGCTTATCTCCCGAATAGGAGAACTGGACCGGTACATAGGCCATAAGGGAAGGAGCAAGATAGGCTTGCTCGTTAAAATCATCATTTTTTGTAAGCGCCAGGGTATATACTGAAAGAACCCGCGGTATTCCCCGCATCTCAGCGGACCCTAAGAGAGGCCCCGCTGAGGTATCTTCATCTCGTTTCCCCATAGAGAAAACGAACCCAACTCCTACTACAAGCAAAAGAAACACTCCAAACTTTTTCATGCTTTTTACTGTACCACAGAAGAGAGCTTTTTTCTATTTCAATATAGATATTTTAAATATTTTTAGCTTTATTTACATATCGTAATTGATTTTGCACCTTTAAGCTATGCTTTTTACAAGCCCTTCAGGGTCCCCCTTTCTTACCACGGGCTTAACACGGGCCCTCAAACAAAATTTGACGAAGTTTTCCCTCTGTTTTACCCTTATGGTATGAATATCACGACCTATACGGTAAAACCAAAGTTACCCGCCCCGTTACAACCCCTGGAGGAGCTGGCCCATAACCTGTGGCTTTCCTGGAATTTTGATGCGGTCATGCTCTTTATCCGCCTGGACTACGACACCTGGCTCCACTCACAACAGAACCCGGCTCGGATGCTGGGCATGGTAAGCCAGGAACGGCTTGAAAAAATGGCCCAGGACGATTCTTACCTCGCCGCCCTTAAGGAAGTGTATAACCACTTTCAGCGGTACAAAAAGGGGGAACGCTGGTATCGAGGTTCCCATCGAGACGTGATAGCCTATTTTTCGATGGAATATGGGCTTGATGTATCCCTTCCCATTTATTCAGGGGGCTTAGGAATTCTTTCCGGGGATCACATGAAGACCGCCTCCGACCTGGGACTCCCCCTGGTAGGGGTGGGGCTTTTGTACCGACAGGGATACTTTAAACAATACCTGAATGCAGACGGTTTCCAGCAGGAATCCTACCCCGAAAATGACTGGTATAACATGCCGGTAGAACGGAAGCTCAAGAAGGATGGAAAACCCCTCCTGATTTCCGTAGACCTCGCGGGGAGGGTTACCTTAGCCCAGATCTGGGAAGTAAAGGTGGGGAGAAATTCCATATATCTTCTCGATACGAACATCGAAGAAAATGCCCCAGACCTTCGGGACATTACCGCCACCCTCTATGGGGGCGACCGGGAAACCCGCATCCGCCAGGAAATTCTTTTAGGCGTTGGGGGGATCCGGGCGCTCCGGGCCCTCGGCATAAATCCTGCCGTAGCCCATATGAACGAAGGGCACTCAGCGTTCCTGGGTCTCGAACGGATCCGGGAGCTCATGGAACAAGAGGGGCTTACTTTTTATGAAGCCAAAGAAGCCCTGTGGCCTACAAATGTATTTACTACCCATACCCCGGTACCTGCCGGTAATGAGCGGTTCAGTATCGATCTCATGGAAAAATACTTCCGCTCCTGGGCAGAGCACATGGGCTTATCCTGGAAAGAGTTTCTTGCCCTGGGCCGAGAAAATCCCGACAACGAAGGAGAACAGTTCTGCATGACCGTTTTAGCCCTGCGACTCTCGGCCTATTGCAATGGCGTCGCGCGGCTTCACGGCAGGGTCTCCCGGGAAATGTGGAAAGGCCTGTGGCCGGGGCTCCCTGTCTCAGAAGTGCCCATTGGGCATATTACCAATGGCGTCCATCCCCGCACATGGGTCTCCAACAACATGGTGGAACTCCTGGACCGCTATTTCGGTCCCCATTTCGAAGAAGAACCCACCGACCTTTCTATCTGGAATAGGATGGATCGAATTTCCGACGAAGAGCTATGGCGAACCCACGAACGACGTCGGGAACGACTCGTGGCCTTTGCCCGGGACCGCATTCGCCGACAACTGGAACGGAATGGCGCCACCGACAGTCGCATTCAGCAGGCAGAGGATGCCCTTTCGCCCTACACCCTTACCATCGCATTTGCCCGTCGTTTCGCCACCTATAAACGGGGGAATCTCCTGCTCCGGGACCCGGAGCGCTTACTCCGGCTACTCAAGGACTCAGAGCGCCCCATTCAACTTATTTTTGCGGGCAAAGCCCATCCTCATGATCTACCAGGTAAGGATTTAATCCGGGAAATAATCCACTTCGCCGAAAAATACGACGTAACCAGTAAGATCGTTTTTCTTGAAGACTATGATATGACCATGGCCAAGTACCTTACCAGTGGGGCCGACCTGTGGCTTAACACACCCCGCCGTCCCCTGGAAGCCTCAGGGACCAGTGGGATGAAAGCCGCCATGAATGGGGTTCTTAACTGCTCTATCCTCGACGGCTGGTGGGACGAAGCCTATGCCCCCGACATTGGCTGGGCAATTGGTCGGGGGGAACAGTACACCGACATGGAACTCCAAGACAATGTAGAAAGCCGGGCCCTCTACGATCTACTGGAGCGGGAAATTATTCCCCTCTTTTACCAACGGGGCCGGGATGGGCTCCCCCGGGAGTGGATCCGGAGGATGAAAAACTGCATGCGAACGATTGGCCAATCCATGTCGAGTCATCGCATGTTGATGGAATATTCCCAGAATTATTATTTTCCGGCCCTTAAAAACTACCGGCGCATCCGGGCGGGTAACTATGAAGAATCCAAATCCCTCGCGGCCTATCTCCAGAAACTTAAGCTCAACTGGCCCCAGATTGCCGTTCTCTCGATGAGCTCTACCGCTCGGCCAGTGATGCAGCGGGGCGACTCCCTTACCGTAAGCGCTTGTATTCGCCTGGGCAACCTTCAACCGGAGGAAGTGCGGGTAGAACTATACCATGGAACGGTGTCTAATCAGGGAGTTATCGAAGAGGCCCAGCGGGACGAAATGAAACCGGTTCAGAAAGAGGGGGACTGTTATCGTTTCCAGGTGCGGGTGCAATGTACCCAAACCGGAAGGCAGGGACATACCGTACGAATTCTCCCTAAACACCCGGCGTTGGTGCACCCTTATCTACCCGGTTTTATCAAATGGGGATAACCCAGACATCTTTACATTCGCACGGGAGCCAAAAGCAACACGCTCTTACCTTCAAGGGCCCTTCTTTTCTAAAAGAAAAGGATCCCCTACTTTATTTGCGAAAGGATTGTTCCCCACCT
Organism: Treponema sp. J25; assembly: GCF_004343725.1. Lineage (NCBI taxonomy): Bacteria > Pseudomonadati > Spirochaetota > Spirochaetia > Treponematales > Treponemataceae > Treponema > Treponema sp. J25. Next base: position 8,233 of record NZ_PTQW01000015.1, on the reverse strand, counting down.
TCAGGGCCAGCCCTTTTGCTACACCTCTTCGTCAATCCTTGTCCCTTGATAGGGGGGCAAGGGGGCGGGTTGAATTTCTTCTCCTGAAGGCTCCGGCGCTTCCTGGGGAACCGTTACCGTTTCTTGGGGTGGCGGCGGGGTCGTAATCCCTACCAAGGAGGTATCGGCCCCTGAAATAATCTCTGCCATACAAACCTCCATTAAACCCTTCATTTTAAATATACGATTTTTTTCAAGAAATAGCAAAAAATAGGATTCTATAGGTTACTGTCGGTGTATCGCTTCATGCTCGTATCCTCCGCCACCGAGCTTATCACACCTCCTCACCTTGTACAGATGCGCTCATGGCAGCGGGTACGGTTACTGAAATTTTCAGAAAAATCAAAAACCCAGGGAAAATAAAGAAAAGGCCCTCTGAGGGGATAGAGAACTGATTCTTACCTGAACATTGGCCGCTAAAAAACAGAGCAAGGGATTTAATGGGTAACAGGCCCCTGAGTATGATCAAGGGACAGGAAATGACCAAACCGTTCCTTCTTGGTAGCGAGGTAAAAACGGTTATGTTCCTGGGCAGGTAATTCCAGGGGGACCCGTTCAATGACCCGCATTCCCGCCGCCTCTAATTCCTCCACTTTCTTGGGATTATTGGTAAGGAGCCGCACACTTGTTACCCCAATTTTCTGGAGCATCGCCGCGGGGACCCGAAAGTCCCGTTCATCCGCCGCAAAGCCCAGGGCAATGTTTGCATCGTAGGTGTCATATCCCGCATCCTGAAGGGCATAGGCCCGGATTTTATTCACTAACCCTATTCCCCGGCCTTCTTCTTGATGGTACAACACGATTCCCCGCCCTTCTTGCTCAATAAGTTCGAGGGCCCGATGCAATTGGGGGCCACAATCACAGCGGAGACTTCCGAGGGCATCTCCCGTAAGACAGGCCGAATGAATCCTTGTAAGGATTCCCTCTCCGTCTCCTATGTCTCCCTTCAAAATAATGATATGGTCCTTTCGGTCCCGATTATTTACAAAACCGAGAATAGAAAAATGGCCAAACCGGGTAGGGAAATCCGCCACCGATACCAGTTTTACACAGATTTCTTCTTCACAGTGCTCGCAATCTAACTTGTACGGGCACCGTCTTAAAGCCTCTAAATCCTGTTGTACTATCTCTTCTACCGTAGGTCGTACCAGCATAGTATAGTTATTTTATCATGTTCTTAAAGATTCATACAATCCTAATTTTATCAGAGCATCTGGTACAAATATCTTGCTTCCATAACAGGAAACAACGTCGTGGCCAAATTTGATTGCCCATTTTCTACTTCTATTCAACAGGATATCACGTTTAATTTTCAAGCAAAATAATTTCTACCCGGCGGTTTTTACTGCGGCCCGCTTCGGTACTATTATCTGCAATGGGGCGTTCTGCTCCATAGCCCCTCGTAATCACCTGTTCAGGTCGACGAACTCCTAACGTAAGAAGAAAATCCGCCACCGCCCGGGCCCGTTCTTCCGACAAACGGTGGCGGCCCTGGGCTGTACCGGCCAGAGCTGTATGACCTGCAATTAAGAGGTCCCGATCAGGGTATTTTTGCAGGATCTGAGCAATCTGTCGTAATTTTTGCTGTTCCGATGGCAGGAGAACCGCCGATTCGGCCTCGAACTGGATGTTTTCCAGGCTAATTACCACCCCTTCTTCGCTAACTCGCACCGAGGTATTTTCTATTTTTTCCCCCGAAAGGGCCTTTTGTATATCTTGAGCTACCTGTTCTCGATTCATGGGCTCGGCTTCATAGAGATCGGCCCGGGCCGTTCCACGGTATTCAACAGTCTGCCCATTAGAAAGCTCTATCACAATTCGAAAGGTTTCTCGATAGGCCGCCGGCTGGCCCAGTTCCTTAGACCAATAAACGCTTTGGTCAGAGGATCCCATAATCCGCAGGGGATACAGGGTTCCCCGCACTGGGGGTCCCTCATAAAAAATAGTATATCGGACCGTGAAGGTTGGGTAATCTTTCCCCTGATAGGGCTGAGTTCCGACATACGTATAATGGGCGACAAAAGGGATACGGTAAGGTTCGACAATTCCAAAACTATCGCGAAAATCATGGACCTCTTCCCCCGGTGCAGACCAGATATCCCCTGGCGCAAGTTCCCGGTCAGGAAAAAGGGGGACATCCCGTACCACTGGCATGTAGTATTCTTTGCCAATGGTGTAACGTCCGAGGGGATCCCTATCAAAAACAGAACGATACTCTCGACTCCAGCTAAAACTTCCCCATCCCGCAACGCTGCTGGTTCGCTCCGAGGTCTGGAAAATGGCATCGTGCCGTCCCGTACCATTGGCAGATACATCCGTGATAGTAACCGCAATGCGATTTAGAATCTCCGCCTGATGAGTTAATCTACGATTAATATACACATCTTCCTGTACTACTGATAAAATACGGAACTTGTCACCCTTTACGTAGGAAAATCGGAACTGTTCAGCCTGCAAAGGAACAAGCGCCAACCCCATTCCCAGGATAATGAAAATCCTCAGAGCCTTACCCAAGGAGAAAAACGCGAGAAACCAGAAGGAAGTTCTATTTTTTCCACAAAGCACATCAGCATTTTTAACACGGCCTCTCGTTTCTCTTACTGAGAAAAAACGCTTTTCTTTAGAGCCGTGCCCCCCAAAACATTCTTCCATGCTATTCCCTCCGGCGGTTTTTCTTCTTTTATCACCACTCAATAGAATACTTTAGAGATATCTATTTTAAGTAAGCTGCATCATTTTATCTACCGCCATGTTCTTATTAAAACGTTTCTCTAAGGTTACCTGATTTCCCTTCTCATTGTACACGATACGATCAAATGCTAACGTACTCATCATGATCCCTCGGCCATGCTCCAAGGGCTGTTCTTCCTGAAAAAGGGGATCAGGCAAAGGGCCTTTAAGGTAACGTGCATGATTGAAGCCCTTTCCTTCGTCGGTAATTCGGTATACAGCCCGTTCGGGGGTAATAGAATACTCAATGCGAACCCGTCGATTCTTATATCGAGGATGCTCTTTTCGTTCCGCCAGGAATTCAAAATACCGTTGTTCCTTTTGGGCCCTGGTTTTTTCTTCGTAACTCACTTCGAGATTCCCGTGTTCAATTGCGTTTATCACCATTTCCCGGAGTCCCATCATCGCCAGGGTAACCTCTTCTTGCGAAATATACCGCCCTAATTTTGAACATATATGCCGACAAATTTCATCGGCCGCCGTCAGCGTATTTTCAATGGAATAATGTTCCCGTCCTTCCAGGAAGGCTTCTACCAGGCTATTATGCGTTTCTGGCATAGCCCGAAGAATAATCTCATGGGCATTTGCATACCTAATTCTCTCGAATCTTAAGGTACAGGGAATCGGTTCTCCGAGGGGACTTGCCAATTGAACTAAGAGTTCAACCGGCTCTGAGGAACGTTTTAACCGTTCTTTAAGTTCGTTAAACTGCTCTTGCATTATGTGGGTCGTCCGTTCATCCTGATATAACGTATCCATGAGATTTACTGGCCCCGGCTTTTCTTTGACCGTAAGATTGAATAATTTTTGAGCCGCGGGGTTGTATTCCACCATGCAAAAGTTCATATCCAGGAGAGCCACCGCATCGGTGGTTCCTTCAAAAAGGCTGCGATACTTTTGGGCATGGAGGGCCATCTGCTCTTTGGAAACAGTAAGTTGCTCGATTGTTTCTTCTAATTTCTGGTTTGACATGCTTAACTGTTTAAACACAAAATTATATCGATTTGCGAGGACCCCTGCACATCCTATGGTGAAGAAAAACAAGCCATAGGGAGAATAGAGACGGTTACTTAAAATAAAAATAGCATCTATCACATCGTACAGGGCCGTAGAAAAAAGAAGCAGGGTTCCTAAAAACACATTACCCTGCGGACTATGGATAAGTTGATCCCCCAGAACAGCCCAGTACGAAGGAGGATTACCCATCTGCTGTAAACGATGCCATCGCCGATACACCATCCCCAAAAAACGGAACGAAGAACTATAAAAAAAGATATATAAAATCATTGCAAGGGCCGAAAACTGCCAGATTCGCAATAAATCATGAGCAAAAGGCATCGGTACCCACGCAGTAAAAGCCACAAGGAGAGCGCAAAAACTGGCATAGATAAGAGTAACAAGACTTGTCCTGTTTTCATGAAGATTGTCGATAAAAGCGGATACGGCAGGTATGACAAAATAAAGGAAGGAAAACTCCATCCGGAAGGTTATATCCGTATTGGGAATAAAAGAATATATAGTGTGGGTACGGGTGAAATAATAAAAACTAAGGATAATAGAAAAAAGCCCATAGTAAAAGTTGTATTTATCTTGCCGTCGGATAAAGAAAAGAAATATATAATAAAGACCTATAAAGCAATAGATCCCGCAGAGCACAAGGGTCCAGGTCTCATCTCTCGTTTTCTGGACCGTTGTAGAGTCTCCAATAAAGAAGGGCTTTGCGAGCCAGAAACCTGTTGCAGTATGACTATCTTCACCAATAGTTCGGATGGTTAACAGGTTTACCCCTTTAGCAAGAATCCCTTTATCAAAGGGAAGCGCCACCTGACGATAACTGCGATGGGATGTTAACTTCCCTTGCGCATCAAGATATACTTCACGCCGGAGGAGAGCACCATTTAGGTAAATCTCCCAGTTATCACCGATTCCTTCCAGATACAAGCCGGGCACTAACGAAGGGGTCTCCATGAGAAACGGGAACATTTCTTCGGGTATCTTAAAGGGGATAACATAGGTATACTCAAGTACCGGATACTGCTTAAGTTCCATAAAGCTATGATGGTGCGCTTCATCTATATCAATAAAGCGCACTACCCTATCTGGCGCAGGTTTCCACACTTTCCATGCGGGTTCAGAAAGGTCAGGGGGTATCTTACAATACACAGGATCAAACCCCTGCCGCACATAAAGGGGATACTTATTGAGATCTATGAAGAAGATTTTCTCTTCTCCATAACCAATAAGGGGAACCGCTGGTATCAGCACTAAAAATAACAAAAGGTTTAAGGGATACTTCGTACTTTTCATTAAGCTTAAGGATAGCCAGTCTTTTTCAAGATTTCAAGGAAATACAGAGAAGTTTTTACGGTCTTTTAAGATACACGGTCAGAATTAGGTAGTCATTACGCACGTTCAGATTTGTATTGAACCAGCGGATTGGTAAACGCTATCAGTGAAAACACGAGCACTTTTCCTGGTACGGTAGTATAGGTTTCACCCATGAGTTGGAAGGAGGCTCATGGCAAGAGTTCCCCTTCGTACCATCGCCCCCTGTTGAAAGCCCGTCACTTTGTTCAAGGACTTCCTCCTTGACAGTTTAAAAATAGGCTCTTAGACTGATACATAATCAGCGTTGCTGCTTTATCCTAAAAAGCAAGCTTTTCCGAAGCAATTCGTTTGAGCCTGCCTGCCCTAGAGAGGAATTCTAGCTTTTTCATCCCGCAAAAAGCAAAGAAACAGAGGTGTGATCATGAAAATGTGGCGTATCGGAGCTTTAATTGGAGCCTTCCTTCTAACAAGCTTTATTTCGTGCGGAAGTGTACCAACCTCAGTAAATAACCAGATGGATCCAGAAACCAGGAAAAGAGTCAGTGAAGCCTGTTATGAAATAGTCGTAAATAAACCTGAAAAGGATACCCTTTCCTATGAAAAAGAGCTTCCCTGGGATCTTATCCCCTATAACATCCGTAACGATAAATATTATTCTATTGGCACAGCCTTTGCAGTTTCACCTACCGAACTGTACACAGCATTTCATGTCCTTGATCTAAAAAGTGATTCACAGGTTTACAAAGATTTCTATATTAGAGATAGAGAAGGCAAAGTATACGAGATCGATTCGATAGTCTCTTTTGATAACCACAGAGATTTCATTCGTTTTACGGTAAAGGATAAAAAATTCACTACATACCTAAACCTAAGGAATTCCTATGCGGTGGGAGAAACCGTATATGCCGTCGGGAATGCATACGGAGAAGGGATAGTACTACGGGGCGGAGAGCTGATTGGGACCTATCCAGAAGAAGAAGAAGGTCGTTTTAATTTACTTAAGAGCTCTTCGGATGTGAATTTTGGGAACAGCGGTGGCCCCCTGGTTGATAGCAAAGGGAATGTTATCGGGATAGTTATTCAAAGAAAAGATAACATTGCCTATTCTTTGCCTATCGTAGAAGCAGAAAAAAATAAGGGCGAAGGGATATTTCATGTCCGTCATACCTACGGCTTTCTCTTACTTCCACAGAAGAGATTAGCAAAAAGCTTTGATTATTCTACGAAACTTCCCCAAAACTATAAGGAAATCAAAAAAGAATATAAGGCAGCCTATGAGAAAGAATATATTAAAGCTATGGAGGAACTATTCGAAACTCAGGGCAAGGGACTATTCCCCAAAGGGGAAGAATCTCTTATCCCTCTTTTTGATTTTGCTGATAGCTTTCTTTTACAGGTTAATTACCTCAACAACGATAACAATAGATGGTATATGTCCAACATTTCATATACAGAGACCAAAATTCAAAACAACGGTGTAGTTCGAGTGGCGAATCCAGATAACAGTGTATTCTTTGTTGATATTACGCGACCTGATAATATATCCCTCGAGGAAATGATAAAAGATCAAAAAACATGGTTAGATCTTTTCTTACAAGGGAAAAATATAAATCGTGATTTCAGTAATGTGAAAATCAGGATCTTATCTTTTGGTCAACCAGTAAAAACAGAATCCTATATAGATGCCTATGAACGAAAGTGGCAGATAGCAACATGGATACTTGATTTTTCAGACGAGGCCGTAATTGCGTGCAGCACCCCCACCCCGGAAGGCATTTCAGCAGTTATATTTGTATGTAATACGGATGAAATAGAACTGTACAAATATGATGCTCTTAAGACCCTTAATAATATCCAGTTATCTTACTATGCTAGCCTTAAGAACTGGAAAGATTTCCTTGCTCTAAAAGAATACCTGCCCCAGATATTCAAGAAAATAGACATGACCTATACAGAACAACAAAGATTAGCCATAAAGACCCCCAATATTTCTATCAATCTTAATAACAACATCTTCCCCATCAACGATGAGATTCGACTAGGTATAAACATGGGATACCTTACAAAAAAAGGAAACGTATCCTGGGACATACGACGGATTCTTATCGGTGAATATCAGAAAGACAACTACATAGAACTTACTAACTGGGTTAGCCCCGATCCACGATTACCAAAAGATTATATTACCTTTTGGAAAAATATCGTGAATGAGGAACATCCATACACCATGAAACCCTTTGTTCATAACAAGACCACCCAAGTAGCCTCGGTTATCAAAAAGTATTACACCACACCAGAAGAGGTACATACCTTGTACACCCTTTTTCTTGTAAAAACAGGAACAGTAGAAGAGGCAAAAATTCTAGAAGATTATAAAAAAGCCCTTCTCAGCATCGAAATCAATCAATAAGCAGGACAGGCATCATTCTCTTTGTATGGCCAGGGGCCCCAAAAAGAATGATGCCCCCATGCTATTCCCTTATAGCCGTCTTATTCTACGATATACGTTAACTCGGTAGAGGTGTTTGTCGACACATTTGCATATTTTACTTCATCACCATCGACCTTAATACTTACCCGGATTGAATTATTTTGTTCTGAGCTTGTATTTGTTACCTTTATGTATGCCAGGAACGGACAATCATCATCCCGTATGGTCTGCACCCCCGAGGACCAATACTGGCCACTTATATTATAAACCCGTACAATCTTCCCTGCCTTATAATCATTGTATTCGATATTCGCAGAAATGTTACTCCCCGTAATCACATATTCCAGTTTTGGCGCATAAAAGAATATGTCGCACTGAGTAAATAGCAAGAAGGTACAAATTACGAGAGTAAAAAGTAAGATTTTTCTTTTCATACAATCCTCCATTTCATTATGTGCTATGGTAGATTATAGCACGGAGGGGGGAGAAAAACAAAGGATGCTCATTTCTAGAAAAGAATAATTCCAATAAAAAAGCCTATCTAGTGAAGAAGGCGAAGCTAGATAGGCTTAAAACAGACTCACCGCTATTTGTCAACAAATTTGTCACCTATTTATGCACCCTTTCTATGAATTATTTTCTTGGTCTCATTGGATGGATTTAAGTACACAACCCGCTGAACCTTCCACGTTTTAGGGCCACCTT